>CAZSSR010000007.1:0-20864 GCA_964609605.1 uncultured Bacillaceae bacterium
GCACTTTTCATCCTGCATCTCCATATGCAATCTCAAAAGTAGGCACGGATTTAGTTGGACGCTACTATGCCGAGGCTTATAATATGACAGTTATGACAACACGCATGTTTACCCACACAGGTCCTCGAAGAGGAGATGTTTTTGCGGAATCTACATTTGCAAAACAGATTGCTATGATTGAGGCTGGGCTAATACCACCAATAGTAAAAACAGGAAATCTTGATTCACTGAGAACTTGGGCTGATGTTAGGGATGCAGTTAGAGCTTATTATATGCTTGTGACAGTAAAACCTACTGCTGGTGAATATTATAATATTGGTGGTACTTATACTTGTTCTGTTAGAGATATGTTATCGACTCTATTAAGCATGTCAATAAGAAAAGATATTGTAGTTGAAACTGACCCTGAAAGATTAAGACCTATAGATGCAGATTTACAAGTACCAGATACTACAAAATTTATATCTCACACAGGATGGAAGCCAGAGATTTTATTTGAAGATACTATGAAAGATTTATTGAACTATTGGAGAGATAAAGTGAATAAAGGAGAACAATTTTTAACACGTTAAAAATTTTGAAATAGATATAAATAATTGAGGTGACCAGAATGATAATACGATCTAAAGCGCCATTAAGAGTTGGTTTTGCAGGTGGAGGCACGGATGTATCTCCTTATTGTGATGAGTACGGTGGAGCGGTTTTAAATGCAACTATTGATATGTTTGCATATTGTACACTTGAACCGAGAGACGATGGAAAAATTATTTTTTCTGCACGTGATATTGAT
This sequence comes from uncultured Bacillaceae bacterium, assembly GCA_964609605.1. Taxonomy (GTDB): domain Bacteria; phylum Bacillota; class Bacilli; order Tepidibacillales; family Tepidibacillaceae; genus CAZSSR01. Next base: position 791 of record CAZSSR010000007.1, read on the forward strand.
GTTTATGAGGAATATGATTCTGAAATTGAACTTTATATTAACTCTAAGTTAGTTCTTCACAAAGGAATTTATAATCGAATAGTAAAAGAGTATAATGGATTGAAGCCACTTGCTTTTAAGATGACAACATATTCAGATGCCCCACCTGGGTCGGGATTAGGGTCTTCTTCTACAATGGTAGTAGCTATTCTTAAAGCTTATATGGAATGGCTTAATCTACCACTAGGCGAATACGATATGGCCAAGCTTGCATATTCGATTGAGAGAGAAGATTTAAAGTTATCAGGTGGTAAACAGGATCAATATGCAGCAACATTTGGAGGATTTAATTACATTGAATTTTTTGATGACCAAAGAGTTGTTGTTAATCCGTTAAGAATAAAGAATTGGATAAAGAATGAAGTTGAGAATTCCTTAATTCTTTGTTACACGGGGACTTCGAGAGATTCAGCAAAAATTATTGATGATCAGATAAGAAGTACTTCAGACAAAAATAAGAACAATATTGAAGGGATGCATGAACTTAAAGAGTATGCACTTGAAATGAAGATTGCGCTATTAAAAGGTGATTTTAACGGATTGTCGTCTAGCCTTAATAATGGTTGGCAGTCAAAAAAGAAGACTTCGTCAGCTATCACTAATCTTGAAATTGATAAAATGTATGATTTTGTCATGAATAATGGTGGAAAAGCAGCTAAAGTATCTGGTGCTGGAGGTGGTGGGTTTATGATGATATTGTGTGAACCCACGGAGAGATTTAATTTAATAAAAAAGTTAAGAGCTACTAATAGAAAAGTTATGCAGCCTCAGTTTATTGAAAGAGGAGCTCAAGCTTGGACTTTATACGAATAGAGGTGAAATACGATGAAGAAAACATCACAGGAAATAATTGATAAATTATTTTTTAGATATCCAGATTTAAGAGAGTTACCAATATTTGAGTCAATTACAGAAATAATTGAATGTTATAATCGAGAGAATAAACTATTGATATGCGGAAATGGAGGGAGTGCAGCAGACTCTTTGCATATAGTTGGTGAGTTGATGAAGGGATTTCTCCTTCCCAGAAAACTAGAGGGAACAAAACAATCTAAAATACGTAAAAAGTTCCCCGACTCAGCAGAATATTTAATTAATAATCTTCAAGGAACATTACCTGCGATTTCAATAGTAAGTGAAACGGCTTTGTTAACTGCATATGCTAACGATCAAGCTCCAGATTTATCTTTTGCTCAGCAAGTTTTGGGACATGGTAAGAGAGGGGATATTTTGATTGCTATCAGTACGTCAGGAAACTCAAAAAATATTATTTATGCTGCACAAATTGCAAAAGTTCAAGAAATGAAGATTATTTCACTAACAGGAGAAACCGGAGGTAAATTGATAGAAATTTCTGATATATTAATTAACGTGCCTTCTAATGAAACGTATATTATTCAAGAATATCATCTTCCAATATATCACACTATCTGTGCAGCTGTAGAAAATGAATTTTTTTCTAAGGAGGATTGATAATGGAAGCAATAATATTAGCTGGCGGGTTTGGAACAAGATTAAAACATATAGTATCGGATGTACCAAAACCAATGGCTCCTATCAACAACAAGCCTTTTTTAATGCATATACTTGATTATCTGAAAAAGTACAATTGTACCAAAGTTATTATGGCAGTGGGCTATAAGAGTATTTCTATTAAAGAGTACTTTGGAAATTCATATAGTGGAATAGAGATTGTTTACTCAGATGAAGATAATCCACTAGGAACAGGTGGAGCTATAAAAAAAGCCTTAATGAATACTGATGAAGAAGAAATATTCATTTTGAATGGAGATACATTTTTTAATTGTAACTTAAACGAGATGAGAATTATCCATGAAAGTTCGTCTTGCGATATTACTATAGCAGTTAAGAGGATGAATGATTATAGTAGATATGGTTCTGTTGTTATAAAAAAAAATAGAATTATAAAGTTTGTTGAAAAACAAAAAACAAATGAAGGTCTTATTAATGCTGGAATTTATTTAATAGATAAAAAATTTTTTGAGAAAATTGAAGAAATCAAGTTTTCTTTTGAGCAGATTATACTAGAATCACATTTATATTCAATGTGTGCGTATGAAAGCAATGGTTATTTCATTGATATCGGTGTACCTGAGGATTACTATAAAGCACAAAAAGATTTTGCTAATGAAAGGGCTATATTTTTGGATAGAGATGGAACCATTAATAAAGAAGTGAATTATTTATATAGAAAAGACGATTTTGAATTTATTTCCAATGCTACAAAAGCGATAAATTTATTTCATAAGTCAGGTTATAAAGTTATAGTTATTACAAATCAAGCTGGAGTAGCTAGAGGATTCTATAGAGAGATAGATGTTGAAATACTTCACAGTTATATTGATTATCTTTTAGACAGAGAAGGCGCTTTTATAGATGCTTATTACTATTGTCCTCATCATCCTGAAGGAACAGTTGTAGAATATAGTTATATTTGTAGTTGCAGAAAGCCTGAAATTGGGATGATAGAGAAAGCTCTGAAAGACTATAATATTGATTTACCTAACAGTATTTTTATTGGTGATAATGAAATTGACATAGAAACAGGTAAACGTGCCGGTGTTGGAAAGTGTTTTTTAGTAAGAAGTGGACATTTTATTGATGAAAAAAATACTAAAGCTGATGCAATATTTAATGACATATATGAGATTGCGACAGTATTAAGCCAGACTAAATAATTAAGAGTAAACTTGGTTGCCCTCACAAAGGTATTGGGTACGCCCCGAAATTTGTCGAATAAATAAGCAAGAAGAGAATTAATCTAAAAAGGTTAATTCTCTGTTTGGGGGAATTTTCAATTGACAAATACATTTGGAGGGAAGTGGCGCTTTTAGAAAGGTCGGTGACATAGATGAAGCCTAAATGCAGACTCATTGGAGAAGATGGTAACATCTTCAATCTCATGGGAATTGTATCAATGGCAAGTTCGAGGGGATAATTCTTTCCCTCTCACAAAGGTACCAGGTACCGCCCGGAATTTGTCGAAAGTTGACGAATGGGGAAATGGCAGTAAAGAAGAGACATTGCAGGTAGAAATACTTGCGATGAATCTTTTTTTATTAATAATGTAAAAATATAGAATAGTGGGGATATCTAATATATAATAGGATTATATGGAAGTAAATTTATAGATGAAGGAGTTATAAGATGCCAAGGAAGAAAAGGATATGGTATCCAGGAGCGATATATCATATTGTGTGTCGAGGCAATCGGAGAGGTGAAATATTTAGGGAATATGATGATTACTTTGCTTATCTATCAATATTAGATGAGGTACAACAAAAGCATGGATTTATTCTCTATTCATATTGTTTAATGACAAATCACATCCATTTACAAATGGAGACGGAAGCTGTGGATATAGGGAATATAATGAGAAGTATTAATCTGTTTTATACGAAATATTTTAATAATAAGTACAATTTAGTGGGGCACTTATTTCAGGGGCGATATAAAGGCGAACTAATAGCTAATGACGGATATAATTTACAAACGAGCCGCTACGTACATTTAAATCCAGTTAAAGCAAATATAGTTGATAAGCCATCAGAATACATATGGAGTAGTTATGATATATATTTAGGAAAAAGAAAAAGTAATCTTATAAACGAAGATAAAATTCTAAAATATTTTATAAACAGTGATAGGTTATTATATCAAGAATATGTTGAAAGTTAATTAAAAGATTATGAACTAGAGGAGAAACAAATAAGCAGAATCGATATAAGATATTGAATTATGTTATCGTATATGATAACATATAAATAACAGATACTATGTTTAGTATAGAGAGGTACGAGAGTGACGAATGAAGTAGAATACTACAAGAAAGAAAATGGTAAAATTCCAGTACTTGATTTTTTACAAACTCTCAATCCTAAGATGAGAGCTAAAGCTTATAATGAAATAGAGCTATTGCAAAAGCATGGGTCGGACTTAAAAGAGCCATATGTGAAACCATTAAAAGGAAAAATAAATAAAGGAATATTTGAGCTTAGGATTAAGTTTGCTTCTGATATATCTAGAATATTTTATTATACTTGTCGGGATAATAAATTTATTTTATTACACGGATTTATTAAAAAGTCTAATAAAACAAATAGGAGTGAAGTTGAAAAAGCTAGGAAATATAAAGAAGATTATGAAAGAAGGTGTAATAGTGAGTAAAGCAAGTGTTAAATTTGATACTATAAAAGAATATCTTATGAAAGATGAAGAATTTAAGTCTGAATATGAAAAGTTAAAGCCTAGGTATGAGGTCATATCTCAAATAATTGATGCTAGAAACAAAATGAATATTACTCAGGAAGAACTTGCTCTACGAGCAGGAACACAAAAATCAAATATTTCTAGACTTGAAAGTGGTTCCTATAATCCATCTTTAGATTTTTTAATTAAGATAGCTAATAGTTTAGGAAAAAAAATATATATCGAGATTAAATAAGAACAGGCCTTGTGGAGAAATCCATAGGGGCTAATCTTTTAATTTACATAGTATTATTACACATGGAATCATGTTTAATCTATGGTTGAACAATAACCCCTTACCGCAAAAAACGGTGGGGTCTGACCCCTTAATGGTAGAATATTGCATTAGAATGGTATACAATTATAAATTAGCATAGCTAGTTATTTTTTTTGTTTATTTTATTTGTACAAGGGAGCTTGGAGAAGTGAAATCCATTGTCTTTATTGATTTAGAAGTACAACCAAATACTGGTGCTGTTTTAGATATGGGAGCTATCAATGAGAAGGATAATTCATTTCATTCTAAATCCAAAACAGACTTTGTTGAGTTTCTTAAAGATGCGGATTATTTATCTGGGCATAATATTATTAAACATGACTTAAAATATATGCAAGATGTTATTGAAAGAGCTGAGATAGATGCTGAGAGAGTAATAGATACACTACATTTATCTGCTTTGCTGTTTCCACGTAAGCCTTACCATGCGCTTGTTAAAGATGAAAAGTTACAAAGTGATGAATTGAATAATCCTTTAACTGATGCGATAAAATGTAGGGATCTTTTTTATGATGAGGTCTCTGCATTTCGTATTTTAGATGAACCATTAAAGCAGATTTTCTTCTCCCTTTTATCTGATCAAAAGGAGTTTAAAGCTTTTTTTCAATATATCGAATATCGTCCCTTAGTAAAAGACCTAATAGCAATTATCAAAGAAAGCTTTGCCTCAGAAATTTGTGAAAATGTCGAACTTGCTGAGATTATCGAGGGGCATCCTATTGCTTTGGCTTATGCGTTTGCGGTAATTAATGTTAAGGATCTTTTTTCTATTACACCACCCTGGATTTTAAAGACTTATCCTGATGTGGAATGGATAACCAATGCCTTACGGAATAATCCTTGTCTTAGGGGTTGTGGATACTGTGATGAAGCCTTGGATGCGCGTAAAGGCTTGAAAAGATTTTTTGGTTTTGATTCCTATCGAACTTTTGAAGGTGAGCCCTTACAGGAGAGAGCTGTTAAGGCAGCTATTGTTGGTAAGTCTCTCTTGGCTATTTTCCCAACTGGTGGAGGAAAGTCCTTAACATTTCAAGTACCGGCATTAATGAGTGGAGAAAATGTTAAGGGCCTGACGGTTGTTATTTCCCCCTTACAATCTTTGATGAAAGACCAAGTGGACAACCTTGAGAAAGTTGGCATTACTGCAGCAGTAACGATCAATGGTTTGTTAGATCCGATTGAGCGGGCCCAATCAATTAAAAGAGTTAAAGATGGTTCAGCTTCAATCTTATATTTATCGCCAGAGTCCTTGCGATCGAAAACAATTGAGAATATCTTGTTGGGAAGAAGGATTGTTCGTTTTGTAATTGATGAGGCTCACTGTTTTTCTTCCTGGGGCCAGGATTTCCGTGTTGATTATCTATATATTGGTGATTTCATTAAAAATCTACAGGAGAAAAAGAACTTGCAAGAAGCAATTCCAGTCTCCTGTTTTACTGCTACTGCCAAGCAAAAGGTAATTGAAGATATTCAGAACTATTTTATGGAGAAGTTGTCCTTAGATTTAAGGGAGTTTAGTTCAAATGCTAGACGTTCTAACTTAAAATATAAGGTTATTAAAAAAACAGATAAGGAAGATAAATACAATACCCTCAGAAATTTAATTGAACAGCGAGAATGTCCTACCATCGTTTATGTTTCCAGAACGGCGATGGCCTATCAGTTAGCTGAAAGATTAACTAGGGATGGCTATCTAGCCAAACCATATCATGGGAAAATGGATAAAAAAGAGAAATCTGAAAACCAAGATGCATTTATGGCTGGAGAAGTATCAATTATGGTTGCTACCTCGGCTTTTGGAATGGGTGTGGATAAAAAGGATGTCGGCATGGTTATTCATTATGAGATATCTGATTCTTTGGAGAACTATATTCAAGAAGCTGGTAGGGCAGGCCGTGACGAGGATATTACTGCTGATTGTTATATTTTATACCATGAGGAAGATTTAGATAAACATTTTATCTTATTAAACCAGACCAAAATTAACATCAAGGAGATTCAGCAAATCTGGAGTGCTATTAAAGGTCTTACTCGTTATCGTCTGACAGTTTCTCAATCTGCTCTAGAACTTGCTAGAAAGGCTGGCTGGGATGAAAGCATTGGCCAAATAGAAACACGCGTAAAAACCGCTATTGCTGCCTTGGAAGACTCAGGGTATATTCGCCGGGGTCAAAATATGCCAAGAGTTTTTGCGGATAGCATACTTTGTAAAAATGCAATGGAAGCAATCGATATAATAAATGCTTCAGGGAATTTTGATGATGCTGGAAAGGTTGATGCGATTCGAATCATTAAGAAACTTATTGGTGGTAGGAGTCGCAGTTTAGCTACTAGTGAGGAAGCAGAGTCGCGTGTCGACTATATATCTGATCAGCTGGGGATCGTAAAAGAAAAAGTTATTGAAGCGATTAATATAATGCGCGAAGAAGGAATTCTCGCAGATTACAAAGATCTTATGGCCTATATTAAGAAAGGTGAGAAAACAAAAAAATCCATGCAAATTTTTCAGGACTTAGGCGGGATAGAGACGTATCTTATTTCTGCTTTTGAAGATCAAGATGCAACTTACAATATTAAAGAGTTAAATGAGCAAGCGGTAAAAAACGGCTGTCTAAATGTAACACCAAAAAGTATTTGGATTCTTTTAAATTATTTAGCAATTAAAAGATTGATTAAATACAAGCGGATGGAATATTCAAAAAACCATTTTCAGTTAGCTGTGCTAGAGCCTAAGGAAAGACTTGAAGAACTATTAAAGAGACGACTTGAAATTGGGGGATTTTTAATAGAATATCTTTATGATCAAGCAAATCAGTTAAAAGAAGAAACTGAAAAAGAGGAGCTACTAGTAGGTTTCTCAATAAACGAATTGAAGAAGGCCTATGAAGCTAGTCAGAATCTATTTAAAACTGCAGTGAGTATTGAAGATATTGAAGATACCCTTTATTATTTATCTCATATTGAGGCGATAAAAATTGAAGGTGGTTTTTTGGTATTATATTATCCGATGACGATTGAGCGACTTGAGGAAGACAATCGTAGAAGATATAGGACAGAGGATCATCTAAAATTAGAGAAGTTTTATGAAAATAAGAATTTACAAATTCATATTGTTGGCGAATATGCTGATAAGATGATTGCTAACTACAAGGAGGCTTTGCAATTTGTTGATGACTATTTTCGCCTCAATCACTATACTTTTTTAAATAAGTATTTTAAAGGGCATAGAAAAGGCGAGGTTATTAAAAATATCAGCCCAGGAAAGTTCAGACAATTATTTGGCGAATTATCTCCAACGCAATTGAAAATTATTAATGACAAAGAAAATAAATACATAGCAGTCTTAGCAGGTCCTGGAAGCGGTAAGACAAGAGTTCTTGTTCATAAATTAGCATCACTAATCTTGATGGAGGATGTTAAACACGAGCAATTATTAATGCTTACTTTTTCGCGTGCAGCAGCGACGGAATTTAAGAAGCGTCTAATAGCGCTAATTGGGAACACAGCGAATTATATTGAGATAAAAACCTTCCATTCCTATTGTTTTGATTTGCTTGGTAGAGTTGGTAATGTTGATGCCTCTGAAAATATAATTAGGCAGACGGTTGATAAAATTCTCAACGGTCAAGTAGATGTTAGTAGAATCACAAAAACCGTTATTGTAATTGATGAAGCCCAAGACATGGATCAAGATGTTTATGCTCTTGTCCAAACACTGATGGAAAAGAATGAAGATATGCGGGTTATTGCTGTTGGTGATGATGACCAGAATATCTTTGAATTTCGTGGTTCTAGTGCGGAATATATGGAAAGATTTATGATCGATAATCAGGCAGAAAAGTATGAGCTGTTAGAAAACTATCGCAGTAAAAAAAATCTGGTTGAATTCTTTAATAAATATTTGCTTTTGATTAAGGGACGGTTAAAGAAAAATGAGATTGTTCCCTATAATCAAGAAGATGGTGAGATAAGAGTTATTCAGTATAAGAATAATAATTTGTTGGTGCCGCTTGTGCAAGATTTGAGCCAGGCAGAGCTGATTGGAAGTACTTGTGTGCTGACTTGTTCTAATAATGAAGCACTTCAAGTGACGGGGATGTTGATAGAGCAAGGGATACCAGCTAAATTAATTCAAAGTAACGATAGTTTTTTAATATATAATCTTGTCGAGCTTCGCTATTTTATCGACCAATTGACGATAGATTCAACAACATCAATAATCAGTGATGAAGCCTGGAAAAATGCAAAGAGAGCCTTTGAAAGAGAATATGGCAAAAGCGAATTGTTTGATATCTGCAAAAGAATTATTTTGGATTTTGAAACGATTTATCAAAAGAGAAAATATCTAACTGATTTTGAGGTATTTATTAAGGAATCAAAATTAGAAGATTTTTTTGCAGAGTCAAGGGAAATTGTTTACGTATCAACAATCCATAAATCTAAGGGCAAGGAATTTGACAATGTCTTTTTGCTGCTTGAAAATTTTTATCCAAAAACAGAAGAACAGAAACGTCAACTATATGTTGCAATGACACGTACTATAAACAAATTAACAATCCATTTAAATAAAAGTTATTTGAATCATATTAATGTTACCAATTTAATAAGTTTGGAAGATAAAAAGTTTTACGAATTACCAGATAAGCTGGCGATACAGCTGGGCTATCGTGATATAATGTTGGGCCATTTTTTCGGAAGGCAAAATGTGATTGATCGTTTACAAAGCGGAGATATCTTGCAGTATCTGGATGGAGAATGGGTAAATCAAAGCAATGAAAGTATTTTTAAATTTTCCAAGGCATACACAGAGAAATATGAACAAATCCTAGAAAACGGATACAAAGCCCAATTCGCCAAAATCAACTTCATAGTCTTCTGGAAAGGCGAAAATGAAGAAAGAGAGATAAAGATAGTGTTACCTGAGTTGCATTTTGAGAGAGGAAAAGTTGGCCTTTGAACAATAACATACCCGCAAAGGTACCTGGTACCACACGAATAGTTGAAGAAATAATTGTCAAGAAACAACTGCTCAGCCATTGTTTAACGATCGCGAAGCAATCTTTCAGCTACTGTTAGGCTATCGTTAAAAAACTGGGGTGAATGAAATGAAAAAAGTAGAATGTAAAGTTAAGTTATGCCTCATTTGTATGGAAGAGCATGAAGTGGATATAGTTGAAGTAATTGACACAGAGGAGTTTAAAGGAGAAGAAATCTCTTTTAAGGCAACTTATGAATACTGTTCGCAAGCAGACGAGTATCTTGAAACGGAAGAAATGATTAAAACAAATAGCCTTGCAATGAAGGATGCTTATCGCAAAAAAATTGGGTTGCTTACATCTGATGAGATTATAGCAATTCGAAAGAAATATGATGTGAGCCAGAAAGACTTTTCTGACATTTTAGGTTGGGGAAAAGCAACAATTAATCGGTTCGGGATTTCCAATCCCTTCCAAAAGGGGTCAGTCCCCCACCGCTTTAAAGCGGTAAAGTAACTAAAGCAACAAAGCAGAGATCAGCCCTTGTGGATTAATTCACGAGGGCTGTTTTTTTTAAAAGAAAAATTCGCTTCCAAAAGGGGTCTGACCCCTTAAACTTTCTTCTCTTGAAAAGAAGGACTTTTTTTACATAGGTGGAATATAAAACATATGGAAAAGATGGGAATGAAAGGTTGTGTCAAATGGCTAGAAAAAAACGGATATGGTATCCTGGAGCAATCTACCATATCATGTGCCGTGGGAATCATCGACACGAGATATTTAGAGATGGAGAGGATTATCAGGTTTATCTAACAACGCTTATGGAAGCAAAGAAAATGTATAAGTATAACTTGTATTCATACTGCCTTATGACCAACCATGTTCACCTGCAAATTGAGACAAGTGATATAGATATTGGTACTGTCATGAAGTTTATTAACATGAACTATGCGATATATTTTAATAAGAAATACAAATTTGTAGGCCATTTATTTCAAGGGCGTTATCGTTCAGAATTAATTGAAAAGGATGCTTACAATTTAGAAATTAGCAGATATATTCATTTGAATCCAGTTAAAGCAAAAATGGTAGAACATCCACTTGAATATGAATGGAGTAGTTATCATAATTTTTTTGGGAAACAACAAAAAGAACTTGTTACAACAGAAAAAATATTAAATTATTTCAATGGAAACGATCCCATATTGTATAAACAATATGTTGAATATAATTTAGGTTAAGAAACATCCGATTCCAAAAGAAACCAGAAAAACGCTTCTGAAGCATTTGGAGGGAAGTGGCGCTTTTAGAAAGATCGGTGACATAGATGAAGCCTAAATGCAGACTCATTGGAGAAGATGGTAACATCTTCAATCTCATGGGAATTGTATCAAGGACCCTTAAGGAAGCTGGTGAACCAAAGAAGGCAGAAAACTGGTTTTAAACATGGTGGACGGGATACCGAAAAGGACCTTTGATTTTGAAAAAGCCTGCTGCTGAAACACACGCGAGAAGGCCGAGAAGTTTTCCAAAGAATTGTTCAAAAGCTTCAAAAGCTGGCAGGTGGAAGCAATCAAAATGGATGACGCCAGAACGGATTAGAGCCTAAAACGGGGTTCTTTTCTCTATAAATAGAAGCTATGTGCATAAAAAATAATGAAAATATGTATATAAAACAAATAATAGGCAGTAAAACAAATAGAGATGATGTTGTCAACTGCATAATTTAGTTGCTATATGCATAGAATAATGGTAAAATTATGCATATAGAATTAAAAATAGGCAGGTGATCCAGTTGAGAGAGTTTAATTACAAAGAAATAAACAGAGAATTGTTTACGCCGGAAATTATGAATTTCATTTCCAAAATATATGAATACAAGGGAAAGCAAGAACTTTTTATGGAAGCGAAGCCGGACTTTCTTGAAGCAATGCTTGAAGTTGCCAGGATTCAAAGTACCGGTGCATCAAATAGAATAGAGGGAATATATACGTCGGATGCCAGACTTAATGAATTAGTGTCTAAAAAAGCGGAACCGCTTAATAGAGATGAGGATGAAATAGCGGGATATAGAGAAGTATTAAATACGATACATGAAAACTATGATTACATCAATTTAAATTCGAATATCATTTTACAATTACACAGAGATCTGTATAGTTATCATCCTACGTCAAATGGCGGTAAATATAAAAACCAAGACAACGTAATAGATGAAGTAGATACGAAAGGTATTCATAGTATAAGATTTAAACCTCTTTCAGCATTTGAAACACCCTCTGCTGTAGATAGACTATGTGAAGCTTACACGGAAGCAAAAAAAGAAGGAAGAATAGATTCCTTGATTTTGATATCAAAATTTGTGTTGGACTTTTTGTGTATTCATCCCTTTAATGATGGGAATGGTAGAATGAGTCGGCTTTTAACCTTGCTTTTGTTATATCAAGAAGGCTATATCGTCGGTAAATATATTAGTATAGAAGTGATTATTGAAAATACTAAAGAGAACTATTATGAAACCTTAAAACAAAGTTCAGATGGGTGGTATGGTGGGAAAAACAACTATAGCTATTTTGTGAAATACTATTTTAGTATCCTATTAAAAGCATATAGAGAATTTTCTGAAAGAGTGGAAACTATTGAAGTCAGAGGGTTGAATAAATCAGAAAGAATCAAGGATCTTTTTGCTAAAAAAGTTGAGAAAATCTCAAAAGACAATATTATAAAGATTTATCCAGATATAAGTAAAACAATGATTGAAAAAGTCTTATCTGATTTATTGAAAGAAGGATATATCAAAAAAGTTGGTTCAGGAAGAGCAACAGCCTATATTAAAAACAAATAATCGGTTCGGGATTTCCAAAAGGGGTCTGACCCCTTAAGTTCTAACAGCACAGACCCCCTTATAAAAAACAACTTCTCAGCTACCATTTAAAGAATATTGTAAAAATATAGAATAATAGTGATATATATTATATAATATGATTATATGGAAATTGATATATCTGAAAGATTAGTGGAGGGGATAATGTGGCAGCTGTTGTTAAAAGCTTTGCAATTGCAGGGGTTGATGGATATTTAGTAGAGGTGGAGGCTGATACGATTTATGGACAACCGAGCATATCGATTGTTGGGTTGGGTGATACAGCGATTAAAGAATCTAAAGAGAGACTTCAATCCGCGCTGAGTAATTCAAAGTATGATTTTCCCAAGATGAAGATTGTTATTAACTTGGCCCCAAGTAATATTAAAAAGAGCGGTTCTCATTTTGATTTAGCAATGGCTCTGGGTCTTTTAATTAGGGCTGGAGAGATAGTTGTAAATAATATAGATAATTATGGCTTTATCGGTGAATTATCGCTTAATTCTAAAATCAGACCCTGTAATGGGATATTACCAATGGCGATAGCAGCAAAAAAAGCAGGAATAAACAATCTTGTAGTTCATAAGGATAATGTACAGGAAGCTTTGTTGGTAAAAGACATAAATGTATTTGGATTTGATTCTTTAAATGATGTAATTTCATTTTTATCCGGGGAAACACAACGTGAAGCTGAATCAATACAAATAACTTCTCGCCAAAATGATAGTAGCTTGGTAGATTTTATTGAGGTACAAGGACAGGATGCAATAATCGAATATATTGTAGTGGCATCTGCCGGGGGTCATAATATATTAATGATAGGGGCTCCTGGTTGTGGCAAATCCATGATTGCAAAGCGTATATCAACAATATTACCTAGTATGAGCGAAGAGGAAGCGTTGGAAACTACTAAAATCTATAGTGTAGCTGGACTACTAAATAATAGAGGTCGTTTACTTGATGGACGTCCCTTTAGAGCACCTCACCATAATGCATCAACTAATTCCTTAGTTGGTGGAGGTAATAATGCAACTCCTGGAGAGATCTCGCTTGCTCATAATGGGGTCTTATTTCTTGATGAAATTGCAGAGTTTAATAAGAAGACCTTAGATGCTTTAAGACAGCCGATGGAGGATAAGAGTGTAACAATTTCTAGAGTTAATCATACTAGTACATATCCCTGCAATTTTATGTTAGTAGCTGCGATGAATCCCTGTCCTTGTGGATATTATGGACAGGAGAAGTGTCGTTGTACAGATTATGAAGTATTAAAATATCGACATAAAATTTCTGGGCCAATAATTGATCGGATAGATATTCAAAAATATGTTCAACCAGTAGATTTTATGGAGCTATCTGGTTATGCGAAAGGTAAATCTTCCGCTGAGCTTCGAGAAAGAATTGAGAAAGCGAGAGATTTTCAAAAGATACGGTTTGAGAATATACCTAATATTAATTGTAATGCACAAATGACACCATCATTAGTTAAAGAGTATTGTAAGCTTGAGGCAGAAGGTGAAAAGCTATTAAAATTAGCTCATGAAAAATATAAATATAGTGCTAGAACCTATCATAAATTTTTAAAGGTTGCTAGAACCTTTGCTGATATGGATAATTCAGAGAATATTCGAAGAAAAGACATTGCTGCTGCATTAACGGCAAGGGATTTAGATAAAGAACATAATGATATGTTGGTAATTTAAGATGGATATGAAATATTGGCTCTGGATGGATGGTATAAAAGGCTTAGGTCCTAAAATTGGCAAGAAGCTATTGGATAAATTTGAAACACCGAAAGATGTATATAATGCTTCAAAGTCCGAATTATTGCTAGTTGATGGAGTTGGTGTTGTCTTAGCCGATGATATTCTTTTAAGTCGTTCTTTAGCTATGGCTAAAAGTACTTTGGAGAGAATGGCGAAGGATAATATTAAGCTACTAACTGTTACAGATAGTTTATACCCAAAAGAAGTAATGATGCTCCCTGAAGCTCCTCTTGTTCTATATTATAGAGGTAATTTAAGAAAGCACAGCACTGGAGTTGCAATTGTTGGTGCAAGAAGATGCAGCAATTATGGAAAAGAAGTTACGATGGAGGCTGCAAGTTATCTGGCAAAACATGATGTTCCAGTTATAAGTGGGATGGCAAAAGGGATTGATGGCTATGCTCAGACAGCTTGTCTTAAAGCAGGGGGCTATACAATTGCTTTTTTAGGTCATGGTTTAGATATCTGTTATCCAAAAGAGCATCAGAGTTTAATGGATGCAATAATCGAAAATGGTGCAGTAATTTCTCAGCACCCACCAGGTACACCAGTAAAACAAGCATATTTCCCAATGAGAAACTATTTGATTAGTGCTTGGGCTTATAAAATATTGATAGTAGAAGCTACTATTAAAAGTGGTAGTTTAATTACTGCGAAAATAGCAAGAATGCAAAACAGAGAGGTATATGCAGTACCTAATGGAATATATCATCGTGAAAGTCAGGGTACTAATCGATTGATAGCCGAAGGTGCAAATATTTATTTAGAACCAAAGCAGTTATTAAAAGAAGAGTTAAATATTCCAATAACTAAAGCGAACTCCAATAATTTATCCCCAAAAAGAACAAATAAAATTAAAAATTATGATGAAGGAAATATTAATAAACTAACAAGTTTAGAAAAACAGATATTAGAGTTATTGAAAGAATCAAACCTAACAGTTGATCAGCTAGCTAATGGCCTCCCATATAATACGACCCAAATAATAGAAACCCTATCAATTATGGAAATTCAAGGTCTTATAAAAACACTTCCTGGAGGCCCTATAACGATTGCCAAGGAGATCGCTTCGCGATGGTTAAAAAATCGTTTCTTGACTATTTCTTAACATTCTCTCAATACTTTTATAATACAAGTAAAATATAATCCTATATAATAGATTTGAAAAGATTTATTAAATATTTGATTATATTTTATTATTAATGGGTTTCACAATAAATAACAAGTAAATTATAGGAGGGGCAATAGATGAAAAGCCAATTGGAGAAGAATAAAAAAAGTGGGAAAAGCAAGTTAATTATAAGCATTGTTATCATTCTATTATTAGCAGCAGGAGGTTTAGCATATTACTTTTTTCTTATACCTGAACCGGTTGAAGAAATAACTTATCAAACCAGTCAAGTTAAGCAAGGGGATATAACATTATCGATTGAGAATAGTGGAGTGATTAAATATTTAGATCAAACTACTATTACTTCAACTGTAAATGGAACGATTAGTCAATTATATGTTGATGAGAATTCAAGTGTTGAAGCTAATGATACGATATTAAAGGTCGATGATCGGGCACTTAATATTCAACTTGAGCAGGCTTATGCAAGTAAGCGAATAGCTGAGTTAAATTTAGCAAATCTATTACAAACAACAGTTGCAAATATAGATAATGTTTCAGTTGCAAGTTTAGCAACAACGGTTGCCCCAATAGACGGCTTAGTGAATTATAACCTTCAAGAAGGATCTACTGTTAATAGTGGAAATTCTGTAATGAATATTGCTAATGTTGATATATTAAACTTTGTTGTTGGAATACCTGTTGAGTTTAAATCATTCATTAAAATAGGTGACAGTGTAGAAATTAATGTTGATAACTATCTTGATAATATTATTGGAACTGTGATAAAAATCGATGAAACGCCAAAATATAATGGTTCAATTATGGTCAACTATGTTTGGGTTACGGTTGATAATCCAGGTATTGAGGCTGGGATGACTGGTGAAGCAATGTATGAATTAAGGTATGATGAGTATTCTTATTACTCTTTTGCAAGAGGGGTATTTGAAAATGTTAATGAAGCATCAGTCTATCCAAAGATAAGCGGTACGATAGAAGATATCTATGTTGAGAATGGTCAATATGTTACCATGGGTACTCCTTTATTTAAGATTGATGAGACTTCATTAAGTAATCAGATTGAAACACAGAAACAAAATATATATAACGATCAATTAAAAATACAGTCTATTTTAATTGACTTAGAGAAAATAACAGTAAAGTCAAATACAGCTGGTATTGTAAGTGAATTATATGTAGAGAAAGGTCAAACGATTGGTTCTGGAACGAAAATAGCTGATTTAATAAGTGATAGCTTAGTGGCGAGCATTGAGGTTGACGAGTTAAACATATCTAAGGTTAAGGTTGGACAGGAAGCTACTTTAATAATACCTGGATATTCTGAAGATGAGGAAGTAGCTGGGGTAGTGTCCTATATATCTAATACTGGTATGGTAAAGGACGGAATTACAACTTATGAGGTACAGATCAGCTTTGAGAAAAATGATATGGTAAAAGAAGGTATGACTGTTGATGCTGCCATTATTTTGCAGAAGGTAGAGAATGTCTTAAAGGTACCGACATCAAGTGTAATTGATATCAAGGATGGAAAAGCAGTTAGAGTATTTGAAGGTGAAAATATTGTTGCTAAGAAGGTTGAAATAGGTATAAGTGACGATACAATGATTGAAATTATCAGTGGGCTAGAGCCTAATCAGGTAATAATTACATCAATAACTTATCCCGCTGGTACGACTAGTAGCACGACTGATAGTTCTTCACTAGTTCCTACATCTGTTAAGATCCCTGGGGTTACAGGAGGTGGCGGTGGTGGCGGACAATAAGATACTTCAATTAAAGGATATAAATAAAACATATGGTTTTGGTGACGTTAAGGTACATGCCTTAAGGGATATCACGATTACTGTTGAGGAGAAGGATTTCATTGCTATTATGGGTCCTTCTGGTTCGGGAAAGTCAACGTTAATGAATATAATCGGTTGCCTGGATACTCCAACCTCAGGTGAATATTGGATTACTGAATACGAGGTAAGTCAGCTATCGGATAATGACTTAGCATATATCCGTAATAAGTATATCGGCTTTATCTTTCAAAACTATAATTTGCTCGCTAATTTAACTGCCTTAGAAAATGTTGAGTTACCATTAATATATCAGGGTACTAACAGAACTAAGCGAAAGGAAATTGCTCTTGAGGCTTTGGCAAAGGTTGGATTAGAGGATCGTATGCATCATCGTCCATCAGAGTTATCAGGAGGTCAACAACAAAGGGTTGCAATTGCAAGAGCAATAGCAAGCAAGCCATCTATCTTACTAGCTGATGAACCTACTGGTAATCTCGATAGTCGCTCAGAGTTAGAGATATTATCAATCTTTCAATCACTCAATCAACAGGGAATGACAATCTTAATAGTAACACATGATGAAGTAGTCGCAAATCATTGTAAGAGAGCGATTCATGTAAAGGATGGATATTTAGTAAGTAATCAAGCTAATGATAAACAACTAGATGCCAAAACAGCTCTTGAAAAGGCAAGGCAGGGAGTGAATGTTGGATGAATATATGGGAAAGTATCCGAATTGCATGGAGTGGAATAAGGGGCAATAAAATACGATCATTGCTTACAATTCTTGGGGTTATTATCGGTGTAGCAGCTGTAATTTCATTGATTGCAGTCGGGCAAGGAGTTACACAAGATATAACTAGCGAATTAGAGGATTTAGGAACGAATCTAATATTTGTAACTGGAATGAGGAGTCTGGGCGGTGTCTTGGAAAGTGAGGACGTTGATCAGTTAAAGGAATATGAATCAATAGCTAGGGTCGCCCCCTCGATATCGCAGGCAGATTCAGCGATAAAATGGGGGAGCACGACAACAACCTCGAATGTAGAGGGGACGAATCAAGATTATACGGATGTTAGAAACTTTAATGTAATAGAAGGAAGGTTCATAACTGAAGAGGATGTAGACAAACGGAAAAAAGTTGCAGTAGTTGGACAGGGAGTAGTTGAGGAGCTGTTTGGGAGTGTTTCTCCTATTGGCGAAACAATTACAATAATTGGACAAAAGTATGTAGTAGTTGGTGTAATGGAGCCAAAGGGAGAAGTTCTAGGACAAGATTTAGATAATAATATTTATATACCAATCAGCTCAGCAGAAAGACTACTTGGTACAACGAAATTAAAAACGATATATGTTCAAGCTGCGTCAACAGAAGCTACTGATACAACTGTAACTGATATAAATAATTTTTATCTAAATAAATTTGGTAAAGCTGATTTAATTAAGGTAACAAGTCAAGATCAGTTAATTGGTTCAATGGACTCTATGACAGAAACATTAACATTGATGTTAGGTGCAATTGCAGGAATATCTTTATTAGTTGGTGGAATTGGTATCATGAATATAATGTTAGTTTCTGTAACAGAGCGAACGAGGGAGATTGGAATTAGAAAGGCTTTAGGAGCTAAGCGCAAGGACATTTTATCGCAATTTTTAGTAGAATCAGTTATTCTAAGTATATCAGGGGGTATTATTGGTATAATTATTGGAATAATAGCAGCTAAGCTTGTTTCGACAACATTAGGATGGGCAACTTTAATATCTGTTTGGTCAATCCTGCTGGCATTCTCGTTTTCAGTATTTGTTGGTGTATTTTTCGGAATATATCCAGCAATGAAGGCATCTAAGCTACATCCAATCGAGGCATTAAGACATGAATAAAAATAATAATGAGGTGATTTAAGATGAAAGTAATTACAAAAAAAATATTAAGTTTATTTTTGATTGTTGGTTTGATTTTAGGAATATCAGCTTGTTCATCTTCTACAAGTGCAGATCCTTATACTGATACTTCACTACTTTTTTCAGCAATCAATCGTGTTGAAAGGTTTACTCCTGGTGGAATGAATTTCACGAAGGATCAGGCTGAACAGATAATTGCGCTAGTTGATCCAGTCTTAAATGGGGCAATCTATACAACAGATTTAGCAGAGGATATATATAATCAAGTAAATGGACTTTTAACAAAGGAACAAAAGACCTTAATTGATGAAACATCAGCTTCATTAGGAGTCCCAATTGAGGGCGCAGTGCCTGGCTCTGGTGCAGGTGGTGGAATGGGCGGTGGCCTGGGAGATGGAACAACAGTTGGAACTGGTGGTGTACCCCAAACAGGCTTAAGCACAATCGATAGCAGTATTAACATGTTCTCAAGGGTAGAACAAATGTTAATAGATAATTATCTAAACTAGTTTAGTAACCTCCAAATAGCTAGGCTTTTATTGGCTCCCACATTATGTGGGAGCATTTTTTTATTTAAATAAAGAAGATAATGAAATAAAAGACAGGTAATATTATACTTATTTCATTATTTATGATAAAATGAAATAAGTATAATATAGTTGATAGTCTTATTTCATTTTAGGAGATGTTAAAGATGGAAAATAGAGCTGGAAAATATATAAAAAATTTAACAGGAGAGCTTCAATACATGTCCTTTTTACCAAATTCACTACCTCCGAAGCCTACAATTAAAATGGATACAGAAATAGTATCTTTACTTTCTAATGCAAATAGAACTATTGGAATTCTAGAAGGTTTTTCAAAACAGATATCGAATGTTGATATATTTGTATACATGTATGTCAGAAAAGAAGCTCTATTGTCTTCTCAGATTGAAGGAACACAGGCTACATTAGATGATATTTTAGATCCGAATATTACAAAAAATAAAAACGTAGATGTTGCTGATGTATTAAATTATATTAAAGCATCTCAATATGCAATTGCTAGGCTGGAGAAACTACCA
>CAZSSR010000008.1:0-19709 GCA_964609605.1 uncultured Bacillaceae bacterium
GAACTGGAGATTATATAAGCTTAACTGATCCATCGTTCACCATTAAGAATAATTGTTTCATTAATTCAACCTCACTTCTGTATTTTAAGATTTTAAAATATATGCAATTCTCTTACTTACAAAACCTTCTCCATGGGCATTACTTGCTTTATCCATCTTTTCATATTCTTCTTTATCTTCCAATAACTGTTTGAATATCTTATGAATCGCCCCTTCATCTGTGCCTACAAATTTCAATGTCCCTGCAGCTATCCCTTTAAGTCTTTCTGTTGTACATCTCATAACAAGAACAGGCTTACCTAAGCTAGGTGCTTCTTCCTGAATACCACCAATATCAGTAAGAATTAAATAAGTCTTGGATAAGAAACTATGAAAATCTAATGCTTCTAATGATTCAATAATTCTAATTCTATCTGTATCGTCTAATATTTCTTGAGCTGTTTCTCTTAAAACTAGATTCATATGAATAGGATAAATTGCTTTAATATCTGGTGTCTCATCAATAATACGCTTGATTGCTCTAAACATATTCCGCATAGGTACACAAAGATTTTCTCTTCTGTGGACAGTAATCATAATAAGTCTACTATCTACTGCCCATTCTAACTGTTCATTTCTATAATTATCTCTTACAGTAGTCTTAATAGCATCAATTGTAGTATTATCAGTCATATGAATTATTTCAGGACTCTTACCTTCTTTAAGAAGATTTTCTTTGGACATTTCAGTCGGTGCAAAATTATAATTAGACACTATCCCAATAACTTGTCTGTTAAACTCTTCTGGATATGGAGAATAAATATTGTGGGTTCTTAAAACAACTTCCGCATTTGCCCCCCCTAAAATTTATGAATAGAAACATGCTAAAGCTGTAATAAATGTTGTAGATGTATCTCCATATACCAAAACAACATCCAGTTTTACTTTTTCAAGAACAGTTTTCATTTTCTCTTAATGTTGATTATCCTATCAAATAGTGTCTCTTTACTTTCATTATTGATAAATCATAATCTGGTACAACATCAAATGAAGTCAGTACTTAAACCAACATTTCTCTATGCTGACCAATTACACAAAAAACCGTAGTAAGTTTTTTTCTTATTTTTATTTCTTTAATCAAAAGACACCATAACTTTTTCCATTCTATTTCATCCCTGATTTATAGTTTATACACATCTTCAAAATCACAAATATTTTTCGTATCTAAAATCAATTTATCTTTAACTAAATCAAGATTATTTTTAATATGATCATGTGCCGTGATAATAACAAGTATTTCAATTTCATTTAAAAAATCTTCAAAATTTATAAACTGGTAATCTACAATTCTCGTTTTAACTAATGGAGCATATACTTTAACTCCAAATACCAAATGCTCATGCATTCTCTCAAGAAGTTGAAGTGTTGGACTTTCTCTTATATCATCAACATTTTCTTTATATGCAAGACCATAAATACCTATCTTTGAAATATCAGTAATGTTATGATCAATCATTATGTCTCTAATTCTTCCAAGAACATGGGTAGGCATAGAATCATTGATTTTTCTTGCTGTTAGAATTAGATTTGTAAGATCAGGATAATCTCCAACTAAG
This sequence comes from uncultured Bacillaceae bacterium, assembly GCA_964609605.1. Classification (GTDB taxonomy): domain Bacteria; phylum Bacillota; class Bacilli; order Tepidibacillales; family Tepidibacillaceae; genus CAZSSR01. The sequence goes on from CAZSSR010000008.1 coordinate 1,596, forward strand.
AACCATGGATCCACGGAAATACAGTGACCGCCTACACCTGGACCTGGCTGAAGAATGTTAACCCTTGGGTGCTTATTAGCAATTCTTATGATTTCATAGACATCCATATTGTCTAATCTACAAATTTTAGCTAATTCGTTTGCGAATGCTATATTGACATCTCGATAAGTATTTTCAACAACTTTAGACATCTCTGCTGATCTTATATCTGTAACAACAATTTCAGATTTACAGAAACTTGAATATAATTCTTTAACTTGTTCTCCTATTTTGAGATCATCCGCCCCAACTGTTCTTGAATTGTACTCAAGTTCATAGATCATGTTTCCTGGAATAATTCTCTCTGGCGCATGGACAAGATGCACCTCTTTTCCAATTACAAATCCTCTTCTTTCTATTTCAGGTCTTACATACTTATCAATTGAACCAGGTGAAATTGTTGATTCAATTATAATAACAGCGCCTTTTTTACAAACATCTAGAACTCTATTAACGGCTGATATCACATATTTAGGATCCAATTTCTTACTTGAATTAATATAAGGCGTAGGGACAGCAACTATATAAGTATCCGTTTTTTGATACTCCGTAGTGAATTTGATGCCGCTATCTACGGCAACATTAAACAAGTCTTCTAATCCGTTCTCTTCAAATATAAGCTTTCCTTTAGATAGTGAATCTACTAACTTATCATTTAAATCTGTTCCAATTACTTCTATCCCACTCTTTGCGAACACTAAAGCTGTTGGGAGTCCTATGTACCCTAACCCAATAATATTAATCATAATAATGCCTTCCTTCACTATTTTACTAATTCAATTCGCACAAAACTATTGATCTTTGAAGTTGTGACTATTGAAATTTGAGTTATTTTCTCTTTTTTAAGGTAATATAAACTTCTATAATACTGACTTACTTGAATTTCATCCTTACTTATAATCTTTGCAATCAACTTGTTATCGAAAAGTAAATCTAGGCCATGTTCATTTTTTTCGATTTCACATGGAGTGTGGAACAGGACCTCATAGTTCTCAACATCTCCAACTACATGATCTTGAATGGAATATCCCACAGAGTTTTTTTTGATAACCCGTGTATGAGAATATCCATTCTTTGATTTCATGGTTCCTATAAAATGTTTTTCATTAAACTTAACCTCAGTTGCACTTGACCAATCATATATCAAGAATGGCCCATTCTTTTTCATCTGTTCTTTATCACCGATCTTCACCGTATTATGAGCAGCTGTCAGAGCCAGTTGTTTCCCCAAATTAGTTGCATAAGAATATGTCCCGCTATCGCACAAAACATTAACTCCTTTATGCCATAAATCTATATGCATCTGATCCATTTGAGCCGGTCTTGTCATGAATTCCTGAAGAACAATCATCAAATTCCCATCATTATGTCGTAATGAATAGAAACCAGAATCACTATAACCTACTGATTGTCTCTGAATACTTGCATGAGGAATATTTCTAATATCTATATCAGAAAACCACAACATCTCTTCATCATATTTTCCTTGATCATATAGCCGCTTTCCTTTAAGAACAGCATGGACTGTATTCAACACTGGTCTAAAATCACGAAAACTACTTGTTGTTACAGGAAAAATTAACGCACCGTCATTAGAACCATAATTTGGAACATCACCTGCTTCATCCTGCAATTGATACATCTGCAAAACACTTTTTCCAATTAGTACTTTACTATGGTCAGATAATTTAATTCCTGTAATTTTGCTTATTTTAATTACAAACTCCATTATTTGAAGTGCAAATCTTTGATAATTAAAAGAGTATTGAATGTAACCCCCATCGTTCATGAATTGGTTTTGAATTTCTTTGTCCATCAATTGGTATGCTCTTATTAAAGCGGTTTCATCTTTGCTACACCATGCTCCAATAATCAAACCAGTAATCTCCGAAAGGGTATGATTATTTTTTATGCATTTATGAGCATAAAAGAAATTTGATATAACCTTCTTATAACTACCTTCTACGAGTTTCTTTAAGTTTACTTCATCTTCTTTAGTAACTAATCCATAATCTTTAAACACTGAGTAAGCAATTAATGCATTGATCATTCTTAGGGTTGCTTCCTGACCACATTTATAATTTGGTCCATACGAATATGAATTCTGCTTAATCCAATCACTTATTTGTGTAGAAAAAGCCTTATAATATTTTGCATCTTTAGTAATCATATAAGCTCGCGCAAAATAGAAAAAGTGGGTAAATCTTGAAACTTCCCATACTGCCTTAATATCTCCTCGGGCGTGGTCAAAATCGGGAATTTTATACCACTTAATATTTTTATCAACTTCAACATTAGTCATTGGATTTAGGTGCCAATTAATTGGGTTTCCATAGTTCAACTCTATTGAAGAGAATCCTCTAATCTTTCCCTCCGCTGCATCATCTGCTATCTGGGTAATTTCTTTTTTGTATCCATCAGAAATATTATTTAAGAATGTCTCTATTTCGTTTGTATCTACTTGGAAGATATCAATTCGTTTTATTTCAACTTTCTTCTCGAATAAATTCTCCGTTATAGGCATAGCTCTCATAATTTTCAACTTAACTGAATATAGTGAACGATTTATGACCCATAGAATACCGTATTCAGTTAATAGTGATTTATACATAACTACACCTCTAATCTAATGAATCTATAACATCAATTAATTTTCTTGTTAGTACTTTAAAATCAAAATCATATGCACCTATTTTTGCATTGGTTCCAAGAAGCTTATACTGATGTTCAGGCATGTTTTTAATATCTGTTATTGCCTGTACTAACTCTTCTGGGGTACTATTTTCTAGTTCAATTCCACACTTGTACTTATCAATTATTGAATATCCCATCTTTACGGTAGATATAATTGGTTTGCCTGAGGCCATATACTCAAACAACTTATTTGAACTATTACCTCTTGCCCAGTTGTATTGAGTATGAGAGTAATTTAATATATTTAGAGATGATTTGCTTAAGATATAAGGGATAAACTGCTTATTCACAAAACCCTTCATTTTGACGTTATCTAATCCCTCTTCAGCTACTCTCTTTTCAAGCATCTCTTTTTGATTTCCATCACCATAGATTAAGAATTGAATTTCTTTATCATCTTTCAACAATCTTGCTGTATCAAGTATATTCCCTACATTATTAACCGGTCTTATAGCTCCTACATATACAACATTAAACTTTCCAAACTCTAGATCTTCATCTTCAATAACTTTTTCATTTATAGATTTATTAAACCCCTCAACATCTACACCATTGTTTATGTAGTTAGCCTTATCTAAGTTGATATCGCCACCTTGTACTGTATCCCATTTTTTCTCTTTAATATAATCCGTATCACCTTCTTTAGTAAATATCAAAGCATCTGATTTTCTATAAATCCAATATTCACCGGTCACAAGAATTTTACCTAATATACTATTTTCTTTAACCTTATTAAAAGAAAAAACGGCTTCAGGCCACAGATCACGTATTTCACAAATACAAAGCACATTCATTCTCTTAGCTATTTGTATACCAGCTACCATAGTGAGAGGATGAACACTTGAAGCAATAATTACATCTGGTTTCCCATTCTCTTTTGCATATGCTTTTGCAACTGAAAACAAGTTCCAATAAAATAGCCCCATATTTTTTACTCTATCTAAACCATTACCTAATGCGGTAGTCGTTTTGACGAATACAAAAGGAATCTCATTTAATATATCAGTAGTATATTTCCTCATGCCGGTATCTATGAACTCTGATTTATTGTGATAAGTATTGGCACAAAATACCGTGGCGTCATATCCTTCTTTTATTAAATTCTCTGCAAACCAATAATGTCTTCCACCTTTATTCTTATACATATCAGTTGCATAATGGTTCCATAACCAAATTTTCTTCTTCAATTTAAGCACCTCAAATGCACCAATATTTAATCTATCTTCCTCACTGGAACTCCAACATAAGTCCCTGGTTCAGTAATATCCTTAACAACCACAGCCCCTGCACCAACTTTGCAACCACTGCAGATGTTTATGTTATTGCTTATAACACTTCCGATTCCAATCCAGCTTCCCTTGCCAATTTTCACTGTTCCAGCCGTATTAATTCCAGGAGAAATGTGTCCATAATCTTCAATAATATTGTCATGATCTATGCTGGAACTTGTGTTGATGATACATCCCTTACCAATTCTAGATGAACTATTAATAACAACCCCAGCCATTACTACTGAACCAATACCAATCTCAACATCCGTACCAATAACTGCTCTAGGATGAATCAAACTAACTACATTTAACCCGTGTTCAATTAAGTTTTCTTGAACTTTTTCTCTAACAGCATTGTTTCCAATAGCAACAAAGAAATCAGCTTCATCTTTATATATAAAAACATCAGCAGTCTTACCAATGACTTCTAACCCCATAAATGTCTTAATAGACTCGTCATCATCGAGGAATTCGATATTTTGCCACTTATTCATTTTTATCGCGATGTCAGCGACAACCTTTCCGTGTCCACTGGCACCAATAATAATCAATTTATCTTTCATGAACAGTACATTCCTCTCTGAAGTAATGATTTATAAATACGCTTTGCTACCAATCTGAAATAATAATGTATAATTACAATAATCCCTTACATCTTAATTATCTACTTTACTTCCTCTAAACAGCTCCATCGTAACCGATGAATCTGAACTGATACCTTCCTTAACAATAACTTTCTTTATAGTAAGAAAAATAATCTTCCAATCGCCTATAAAACTAACATTATCTACATACTCAACATCAAGATTGAATTTATCTTCCCAGCTGATAGCATTACGTCCGTTGACTTGAGCATATCCTGAAAGACCTGGTCTTACTTCGTGTCTTCTCTTTTGATGGTCATTGTATAGTTCTAAATATTGAATGAGTAGAGGCCTCGGCCCCACAATACTCATATCTCCCTTTAGGATATTGAAAAGTTCAGGCAGCTCATCTAAAGAAGTAGATCTTAGCATTTTCCCGAATCTAGTCAGTCTAATACCATCCGGCAATAATTCGCCATTCTCGTCCTTCTCATCCGTCATTGTTCTAAACTTATACATAGTAAAAATCTTCTCGTTAAGTCCAGGTCTTTTATGCTTAAACAGCACAGGACTACCAAGCTTAAATCTTACAATTACCCCTACGATTAAAAGCACAGGACTTAAAACGATAATCGCCATCAAAGACAAAATGAAATCCATTGGTCGTTTAAAAAATCTCTTGTAAATCATCAATAATCACCACAACTTCTTTATAATACCGCAAACTCTCTGAAGATCCTCGTCAGTCATCTTTGTATCACTAGGCAAACAAATTCCATCCTCAAACAACTTTTCACTAACATCTCCACCAATATAATCATACTTAGCAAAAAACGGTTGCATATGCATTGGTTTCCAAATAGGCCTTGATTCAATATTTTCTTTCTCTAAAGCCTCAATAACATCCATAGGTCTAACTTCTTTCTTTAATATCATACAAGATAACCAGTAATTAGGTTCATTCCAATCATTAATTGGCATCATTTCTACGCCTTCAAGTCCACCTAATTCCCTATTATAAAAATCAAAAATATATCTTTTCTTGACTACTCTCTGATCTAATACTTTTAATTGTCCTCTACCAATACCAGCTACAATATTGCTCATACGATAATTATATCCTAACTCAGAGTGCTGATAGTGTAGGACCTGATCCCTACTTTGAGTGGCCCAGAATCTAACTTTTTTAATTCTCTCTTCATTATTACTTACTAAAATTCCACCACCTGAAGTTGTTATAATCTTGTTTCCGTTAAAGCTGAATACACCATATTCACCAAAAGTCCCAGTATGTTTGTTTTTATAATAAGTCCCTAAAGACTCAGCAGCATCCTCAATTACGGTTACACAATGATTATTACAAATCCCCATAATCTTATCCATATCAGATGAAAGACCATATAAATGGACAACTAACACCGCCTTTACATTTGGATACTTATCAAAAGCCACTTCTAATGCCTTTGAATCCATATTCCAAGTCTCGTAATCACTATCGATAAAAACAGGTATTGCATCTAAATATATAATCGGATTTGCAGTAGCAGAAAAAGTAAGGCTAGGACAAAATACAATATCTCCTTGACCAACACCAGCAGCTTTTAATGCTAAATGAATTGCTGCAGTTCCAGTGTTTAAGGCCGCAGCATATTTTGAACCTACCTTAAAAGCTAGTTCTTTTTCAAATTCATTGACATTTGTTCCAAGTGGAGCAATCCAGTTAGTATCAAAAGCTTCCTTTATATATTCTTGTTCATACCCTTCATCACTCATATGGGGAGAAGATAGATATATTTTTTCTGCCAAAATCAGTCATCCCTTCTGTTAAGTTTTATTAAACAATTTGCAATTTAGTTGATTAGTATTTAGTGGTTAGTGATTAGGAAAAGATGATTGTTAAACTAATTTATTTATTAGGCCATTTAACAATTTACCTGTTTCATCTGCTAATACTAGAGTTCTTTTATATGTTGTTTCATCTATATACTTCAAATCTTTTGCTAAGAACAATTGATACTTTACTTCTTCCAAAGATCCTCTAGCTATTAGCAAAAATCTCTTATATTCCTTATTGGATCCTCTTGCTTTACCTTCCACAATATTGCTAGGAACTGAAACTACTGCTCTTCTGATTTGAGAAGTTAATCCAAACATCTCATTTTTAGGAAAACTATTAGTAATCTGATAGACCTTTAATGTTAACTCATGTGATTTTTGCCAAACTATCAATTTACTAGTATCTGTGTACAATTTCAAGCCTCCGTGTTAGTTGTTAGTGATTAGTGATTAGTGGTTAGTTGGTTAGGAAAATCAAAAACTTTTAGAATTTTCCTGGTAACCTGTTAATATGTCCACTTCTTAGATTATCTGTTAATCTTGTGTTCTGAAGGTTTAAAGGTCTTATCCTTTCCTAACTACTAACTATTAACTATTAACTACTAATTACTATCTGCTAAACAGCTTTCTTTCTCAATATAATTAAACTCTTTTAAAAACTGCAAGATAAAAGCTTCTGTCTCTTTCTTATCTTGAGGTAAATTCCCCGCTATGATCTTACCTATCGTCTCTTCTATTAACTCCCTATTTAGACCATTAGGTTTGGCTACAAATATACGTTTATGTGTAGTAACTTTTACTCCTTCTTCAAAAGTAAGTAGTTCTTCATAAAGCTTTTCTCCAGGTCGTATTCCTGTTACCACTATATCAATATCAACATTAGGCTCATAGCCAGATAGTTTTATTAATGAATGAGCTAAATCCATAATATTAACTGGTTCACCCATATCAAGTACAAAAATTTCTCCACCTTTTGCCATAGCTCCTGCTTGAATTACCAATTGGACAGCTTCGGGAATAGTCATAAAGTATCTGGACATGTCCTCGTGAGTTACTGTTACTGGTCCTCCTTTAGCAATTTGCTTTTTAAAAAGGGGAATCACGCTACCTCTGCTTCCTAGTACATTACCAAAGCGAACTGCAACAAAGTTAGTTTCACTAATTGAGTCCATATATTGAATAAGCATTTCAGCAATTCGCTTAGATGCTCCCATCACACTTGTTGGATTAACCGCCTTATCTGTAGAAATAAAAACAAACTTATTTACACCGATTAAATCCGCGGCATGAGCTACATTATATGTGCCCATAACATTATTTTTAATTGCTTCTTCTGAATTAGTTTCCATTAGGGGGACATGTTTATGTGCAGCGGCATGGAATACTACTTGGGGCTTATGTAATAAAAATACATTCTCTATCGCTATTTTATCTCGAACATCTTTTACTATTGGATATAAATCAATATTAGGATTAGTATCTCTTAGTTCCAACTCTATGTCATAGATGTTATTTTCGCAGTTATCCAACAGTAGTAGCTTGCTTGGAAAAAAATTAGTTATTTGGCGACATAGTTCAGAGCCAATAGAACCACCTGCTCCTGTTACCAGCACAACTTTTCCATTTATGTATTCTGAAATTCCTTCAAGGTCTACAAAGACTTGATCTCTTCCTAATAAGTCCTCAACCTGGACCTCTCTTATTTGGTTAACAGTTACGTTTCCTTCAATTAAATCATAAACTCCTGGTAATATTTTAATATCCGTATCTGTATCATGACAAATCTCAACTATCTCGCGAACCAACTTACCTTCAATAGAAGGTATTGCTAGAATTATCTCTGAAATACTAAAACGTTTTACTAGATTGCGAATAGCACTTCTATCTCCTAAAACAGGATACCCTAACACCCTAAGGTTTTGTTTGGTCGGATCATCATCGATAAAGCCTACAATATTGATAGTGGTGTTATAATGCCTTTTGAGCTCCTTTGCCACCAATACACCAGAGTCTCCCGCCCCCACTATTAAGATGGGTTTTCCTCCTATATGACGATTATTAAATTTAAAATCGTTATCTACCAATAGTCGCCAGAACAATCGAGATCCTCCAATAAGCATGATACTTAACAACCAGTATAATGCAAATACCCCCCTAGGTAGTGGCAGCCCCCCACCTTCAATTAAAAAGTAAGACAATGAGATATTGATTGCTATTCCAACTGAAACAGCCACAATTACTGTTACTAATTCTCCGATACTAGCATAGCGCCATAATCGATTATATAACCCAAAAAAATAAAAACAGATTAGTATAATTAGAGTAAAAACCACCGTCAGGCTATAAAAAGATTCCAGATAGTTAACGGGAATATTGTCAATATTATCAAATCTAATTATTAAAGCAGTAAATAAAGCTAAGTTAATAAAAATAGCATCTATTATCATTAAGGCAATCATTCGAGTAAATTTCTTCATAAGTACACCCCAAAACATTATTCATATCAAAAAATAAGTATGAATATATTATATTGTTAACTTTTTTTAATATGTTTATTCTATATCAGTAGATTTAGGCTTACTGTTTCGCCAATATTCAAGAAAAAATACAAGAAAAGCCCCTAGCATAATGCCTAAAACAGCACCTATCGCTAAATTTAACATTTTATTAGAACTAACTGGATTTTCCGGTCTATTTATTTCATGTACAATAGTTCCCTTAATTCCAGTAGTCTTAGATATTTCTTCTAGTTGATTCTCAACGTTTAACAATTCATTATATTGACTATTAAGATTTACCAATTCTAACTTACTACTTGTTAGACTATTTAAGACCATGATATATGCTGAATTAGGTTCTTCGCTTTGTACACTTAAATTACTTATTCCTACAACATTTGTATTACCTATTTCTGCTACTAAATCCTGTAAATATGGATCATCAGTTATAGATTTTTTATAAACAAAAACTTTATCTAATTTAGCTAACTCCTCTTCCTTATTACTAATCACACCTTCTAATAAGCTGATATCTGTTGATAATTGCATTTTTAAAGTATTAACCTTGTAATATAGTAAATCATAATTTTGCTCATCTATAAAATCTAGAAAACGCTCTACAGCTATATTAGCAAGTGCTACGCTATCGTCTGCCGTATTTGTACTCACAGTAATATCAACTATTGATGTTTTATCCTTTACACTTACTTTTATGATATTTGTAAGCCTATCAGAAGTAACAGCTTCCCATTCTGGAGATATCGCTCTCACTTTTTCCAAAATTATTGGTCCTTCAATTACATTATTAAAAGCACCTATCATTGTATCAATTGATTTATCATAATCATTTACCATTGTTCCAATAAATGAAGTGCTTTCACTTCCTTCAATATCCTTAATTATCAGTGACGTTGTAACCTCATATGTAGGGGAAATTATAAGAAAACTGTAAAAGCCACTAATTAAAACAGCAACAAAAGTAAATAAAACTATTATTTTTTTCCCGCGCAATAGTATTTCAATTATTTCCCGTAATGATATTTCATCGTAGTCCTGTTCCATAAACAATATACCTACTCTCTAAATGTTATAATACAACTTTAATAAACCCTAAAAATATTATTGCTATAATTATAAATCATTATACTGCATTTTTTATATTATATTGCAAATTATTACAAAAAAATTAAATATCATGTCTTTTTATTTAGACCAAGTATTATTAATCAATTCTACCTTGGCCAAAATATCAAATTCTTTTCCGATTTCCAAATAAATATTTGCTTCATCTTGCATATTTTGTTGTTGATAAGCATACACAGTCCAAACTAATGCATTCTCTTTAATCTGTTCATTACTATTTTTTGTTAACGGAATTAACAATTCTAACCCATTATCATATTCACCATAAATGATATATACCTGACCAATATACTGTTTCATATATGGTGACACTTTAAACTCTTTATATTGTAATGATGTAATCTGACTATCTAAAAATTTTCTTTTATCTAAAAATACTTCATAATAGTAGATAATCTTATTTAATAATTCCTCTGATTTTAGGGTATCACCATTAACCTGATAATATTTAGCTAACTCGAACGCGAACATAAAATATTGTTCATACAATTCTTCCTCCCACGGCATTTCCTTAAGTGATACTTCCAGTATTTGAACAGCATCAAGGTAATATGCCAAATATACTGCTGTCTGTGATAACTTGAGCACTTGATTTACATTTCGAGAGTTAGCATTATTTATATAAGTTATTTCATTTAATATTTTTTGTTTCGTTTCTTCATTACTAGTTTGTTCATATAAATCATAGTAAAAATCGGCTTTTAAAAATCTGTAATCTAAATTATACGGATTAAGTAAAACTATTTTTTCAATTTGTTTACTAGCTTCAGTAGGATAATCATAATCAATGTTTTTTTCCACTTGAACTGCGTAAAAAAATTTACTTGTATTAATAAGACTTATAAATAACATTATTCCTATTAAAACAAAGCTGATATAAGAAAGAATTTTATGTCTGAAAAATTTATAGGGTATTGGATAAGCTATCAAAGCTAATAAAATCATTGTAATTCCTAATATATATGCATAAGACATATTAAAATCTATAAAACTGTGAATTAATAGAAAAAGTGCTATTGAACCAAAAGATATTACTCTATTAAACTGATCTTCTTCAAGATCATTCCTATTCTTTATAATGGATAGAAGTATTAATAATAAAAAGGATATAAATAATAATAATCCGACAATTCCAATTTCAGTCGCTAATTGTAAGTAAAAATTATGAGTTTGACCTGAAACATATGGATATGATTTATAAGAATTATATAATTCTCCCCAGGCTCCCCCACCGTTACCAAATAACAAACCCTCTTTAATTAATTCTGATGAATCTTTATAAAAAATTTTTCTTGCCTGAACACTCTGAGTCTCAGGATTTATTGTTTTGATTCTATTCTCTAATTTATCAGGTAGTTTTTCTATAATACTGGGACTTGATAACATTAACAGGCTAATAATTATCACAATGATAGACAGCACTGGTAAAACCCATCTTATAGTCTTAGATTTAATAGATATATTAATTCTATTGATAAAGAAAGAAAGCGCGGAATAGGATAAAACAATAATAGCAGATGTAATCCCAATTATTATGAAACCTTTCTGATATGAATTGGTTGTTATAGTATCAGTTATGGTTGTTAATGTTAAAATAATTGCAATACCAATAATTAAGGTATGTATAATATATAAAAGTTGTTTTTTAAATGATAAAAAGAAAAGACCAATAATCCATACTATTGGCAAAACCAGCCAAGTACCACGAGAATATGTAAAAATTATTGTTAATGTTAACAAATATGTTGAAATCGATGATAAAGAGTAAACCCATTTGTTTGATGTTCCTCTAATTAGTATTGCTATCAATATACCTGCCAATAATGCCCCAAAGGTATTAGGATATTGAAATACTGAACTTATACGATTACTAAGAAAAGCATCCTCAAAATCTACTAAATTATATGCTGCTAGCCAACCAAATATGGATGTCCAAACTCCTGTCACAACTAATACAATCCAAAACAAATTGCTAACGAACTCCTTATTTTTTATTAATATAACAAATATAAAAAGCTCTGTTACCATAAGCCAACGAAAAAATTGTTGAAAAGCTGCAAGTTGACCTACTGCAGAAAAAGAATGAATCAAAAATATAAGATCAATTACTACTAAAAGCCATATATAAGGTTCCGACAATAATATTATTAATTTCTTATAATTAATAACTATATAAAATAGAAAAATTAAACTTATTATCATTTCTATTAAATATAAATCATCATCAAAAAAAAGGCCTTGAAAATACACTGCTAGCAAGATAAAGAAAGCTATTATTATTATAACTATATAATTACTTATTTTGCTTAACCTATACATCTTATTCTCTCCCCGTGCTTAAATATGTTTGTCTTTATTTTATACTTTAATAATTAGATACATCAAGTTAAATTAAAAAAATAAGGAAAAAGATAAATCTCTCTCCTTAGTAATAGCAACATTGTAACGCTAAATTCTAAATAAAATTTAATTTTGTAAACTAGTTACTTGATTACAGTAATAGTCTGAGCTACAAATGCATTACTATTTGGAAAGGCAGTATCCTTTATAATATTACCAATCTGAGTTTTTACTTGAATTTCACGGTTAAGCTCTATTGAATTTAATGCATTGTCTAAAGTAATAATATAAGCATTAGTTCCTGCCATCTGTATAATTGTCCATGCTATTTCTGCTTCTTTTGCACTACCAATATAAATATCTAAGTCTGTAGCAGTTGGTGCTGAAGCTAGAGGTTCACTGAATGTTACAGTAATCTTATCAGCGCCTGTTAACTCAGCTGTATTAATTTTTGGTGTAATATTTTCAGTAAGTTGTTGAACTGTACTGTAAGCTAACATTGCATTACCATTTAAGTCTTTTACATTAGCTACAGAAAATAAATGGTTACCCGTATAAGGTATAGCATCTGATTTTAGTGTTAATTTTACCGTTCTTAAAGGATCTATGAATACGGCAGCATCAAATGCAGCTAACCCACTTATAGTATAGTTAGCTGTATTAAGTGCGGAAGCCGCATCTACATTTTCATTAAATACTACAGCAATTGTATTATTGTCTCCTGTTTGATAAATAACATTAGTTGTCATTGGTTTTGTAATATCTGATGCTACAGCACCATGGTAAAAACTAAAACGTTTTACAGTATTTTTATTTCCCAAATCATCCTTTACCATTCCAGCAGGAAGTGTAACTGTGTAAGTTCCAATCTCAACTACCGACAGGTCGATTTTAATAGCATTTACTTTGGCTGATCCTATAGGATTATAAATCGTTGCAAGTGCACCAAATGAAGCAAATGTTGGAGTTGTTGATTCAATCCCATGAGAATCTAGTTTTATTATATTGGTAAAGTCCTGAGTATCTGCCAGAAAATTACTGACTAAAACAGATTCATCAAAAGTAATTACTAAATATTTAATTCCACCAATGTCAACAACTTCACTACCGACAAATACAGGTGGATCATCATCTTTTTCGATTACTACAGCTTTAGTTTGTTCAGCAGTTAAATTAGCATTAGCATCCGTAAAGTTCGTAATTGTTACATTGTGTACCCCATCAGCTTTAATAGCATTTAAATTATCAGCAGGTACTGTTACAGTGACTATATCTTTGGCAAAATTAGCAACAGCGTTACCTGTTAATGGTGTCAAGTCTATTGTAAGTGGTATTCCGCCAATACCTATAGCCAATGTTCCCGGATTTGATATTTTTTCGGAATACTTGATTACAAGTGTATTACTATTAGGTGACATAATTGAAATTAATGTAGGAGGTATAGTTTCTGTAACGTTCTTAATTATTGTTGCAGTAAATGGATCTATTGTTTGAATATTGCCTAAAAGATCACATGCCCCCAAGATTTGCATTGAATAATTAACTTTATTAAATACCCTATCTCTTGCCATGCTGATTGTAAAACTCCTAGCATCAGCAGACAAATCACTAATAATGAAATCAATTGTTTTATCTATCCCAGCATCATCTCTGATAATAATATTACCTTTTTCAGACATAGGTTCACTAAATGTAACTTTTACAGTTACATTGTCAATATAGGCAACTGATGAAACTGTTGGATGAACAAGATCTACATGGCTTATTACTTGTGTATACATTGGTACAGCTGTAGATAAATCTTGAGACCTGATATTCTGAACTACAACGTCATATTCTTGATAGTTTTGCATTACTGCACCCAATTTAATAGTAATAGTTTTGTTGTCAGAAGATTTAATTAAAGTATCGGCCGTATCTAAAGGTTTTCCCATTATTATATAGTTATCTTTGTTTAATGCTCCTGAATTATCTGTGCTAGATGGATTAACAGGTTGAGTGAATTTAACTTGTAATGTTTTTGCATCTACAACTGTAATCCTTACAACTTTTAATTCAGTTGGAGTTGGATTGTTGTACTTATAGGAATTATAAGATTGAACAACAAGATCTCCATAATTAGCATTAGCTGATCCTAATGTTCCTGCTGATACTAAACCTTGATCAACAGCTACCGTTATATAGTCAGTGTACCAAGGATTTTTAGTTTTATCAGCATCAGTTGCTAGTCCCATAGAACGAAGAATAACAGTTATTAATTGTGCGGTCGTTACAATACCTGTTGCATCAAAGCCATATGCACCTTTACCTTCCATCAGACCTGCAGTATAAGCTGCTTGTATCCAACCCTGATCAAATCCCCATACATCTGTTTTATAATCATCTGCAAATGTTTCAATTTCAACACCTGGTGTAGGAGCGACACCTTGAAGTTGACAAGCGATTTTTGCTAATTGTTGACGTGACATTTCACTGTTTACAGCTAGCATGTTTCCATTAGCATCACCTGATATAACCCCTGTGGCTTTTAACTCATTAAATTTCTGTTGAGTAGTTAAGTCAGCTGCAAACACTGGTGAAACAATAGTGAAAATAAGAGCTAAAACTAATAATGTATTTAAGACTTTTTTCATAACCTTTGTTTCTCCTCCTCTCTTGAGTAGAACAATATAAGCCGGAAAATTTCATAAGGTAAGCTATTAATTACTTACTATATATATTCTATATTAATTAATAATAGAAGCAAATATTTTAATAGTAAAAAATAACTGTAATTAATAGATTTAATTTTCTGTGTAATAGCTTATAAATTACAAAGTAAAATCTTTTTTCAAAAAGTTTAAAAATCTAAATATGTATATGGTGTCAGCATAAAAAAAATAAGGAGAAAGATTTCTCTTTCCCCTTATTTATAGTAACTTTTATAAAAATTCTATTACTTAATTACAGTAACAGTTTGAGCTAACATTGCGTTACCAGCAGCATCGGCTACAGTAACACCTGTCTGAGTCTTAACTAGGATTTCACTAGCAAGTTCAACAGAAGTTAATGCATTCGATAGAGTAATAGTATACACACTAGCTGAAACTGTAGCAAATGAATACCCAGTTTCTGCCACGCCACCAACCAATACGGCTAAATCAGCAGCATCTGGTGCAGCAGCAAGGGGTTCACTGAATGTTACAGTAATCTTATCAGCGCCTGTTAACTCAGCCTTAGTAATCTTAGGTGTAACAGTTTCTTTTAAACCTGTTAAAGTAGTATTACTAGCATTTACAACATTACCAGCTAAGTCTTTAACATTTAAAACAGTAAACAGATGACTTCCTGTAGCAGATATAGCATCTGCTTTAAGTGTTAACTGAACTGTTGTAGCATTTGTTATGAATACTGCACTTTCAAATGCAGCAACGCCGTCAACAGTATAGTTAGCTACATTAAGAGCAGTAGCCATATCCATAGCTTCAGTAAATATTACTTGAACAACATTATTTGATGCTGTTTGGTAAGTAACACCAGTTACTGAAGGTTTAGTGCTATCTGCAGTAGTTGCACCAAGATTAAAACTGAATTGTTTAGCAAGACTAAGATTAGCTAAATCATCCTTAACAAATCCAGCAGGTAGTGTTACTGTGTAATTACCCGTAGCAACACCTGATAAATCAATCTTAATAGCATTTACTGTTGCAGCAGCAGTAGGATTATAAACAGTTGTATTACCAATAGCTGTTATAGCTGGGGATAAAGTAGTTTGTATCCCTTGTGAATCAATTCTAGTACCATTTAAGTTAGCAATAGTATTAATGAAATTAGCACTTAATGCTGATTCATCAAATGTAATTACTAAATACTTAATTCCTCCAATATCAGCAACCTCACTACTAACATAAGCAGGTGCAGTTGCATCTTTCTTCATTGTTACAACTTTAGTTTGTGTTAAAGTTTCATTACCGTTAGTATCTATAAAATTAGCAACAACTACATTATATACACCGTCAGCTGTAACGGCACCTAAATTAAGTGCTGGTACAGTAACAGTTACTACATCTCCAGTTGCATTAGCAACCGCGTTTCCAGTATCTGGAGTTAAATTAATTGTTAATGGTGTACCACCACTACCAATAGTAACTGTACCAGGAATTGTTACTTTCTCTGAGTAAGAGATTACTAGTGTATTGCTATTAGGTGATGTAATTGAATTTAATGTAGGAAGCACTGTTTCTGTAACATTCTTAACAACCGTTGTAGTAAATGGATTTACTGTTTGAATATTACCAGAAAGGTCACTAGCTCCTAAGATTTGCATTGTGTAATTAATTCCATTAACTACACCAGTACCTGTTCCTGCCATTTTGACTGTAAAGCTCTTCATATCAGCTGATGCTACAACAGGACCAAAAAGAGTAGTACTATTAACACCTGCATCAGTTTTATATGAAACGCTACCAAATGTAGACATAGCCTCACTGAATGTAACTTTTACAGTTACATTATCAACATATGAAACAGAAGTAACAGCTGGTTTAACAAGGTCTAAATAGTTTATTACTTGTGAATACATTGGTACAGACTTAGTTAAATCTTGAGATTTAATGTTTTGAACAACAACAGCATATGAAGTATTGTTTGTTAATAAAGTACCCAACTTTATAGTAATAGTTTTATTATCAGCTGATTTTGTTAAAATATCAGCCCCTGTTAAAGCTGTTCCATTAATTGTGTAATTAGCTGCCCTTAATGCTCCTGTACCAATTGCAGATGGATCAACAGCTTGAGTGAAGTTAACTTGTAATGTTTTTGCATCTACAACTGTAATTCCTGATACAGCTAATTCAGCTGGAGCCATGTTGTATTGATATGAATTATAAGTTTGAGCAACAAGAGCCATATACACAGCAGCATCAGTTGGAGCAAAAGCACCAGCTACTACCATACCTTGTTGATTTGCAATTGTCATGTAATCAGTGTACCATGGGTTTTTTGTTTCATCTACGCCTGCTGCTAATGTTCCCATAGAACGGATAATAACTGCTAGTAATTCTGCATAAGAAACAGTACCTTTTGCATCAAAACCAGCATCTCCTTTACCAATCATTAAACCTGAATTGTAAGCTGCTTGAATCCAACCTTGGTCGAATCCCCATACTTGGTATTTGTAATCATCAGCAAATGCTGCAACTTCTACACCAGGTGTAGGTGCAACTCCTGCAAGTTGACAAGCGATTTTCGCTAATTGTTGGCGATCCATCTGGCTATCAAGAGCAAGCATGTTGCCATTAGCATCCCCATCTAAAACTCCTGCAGCTTTTAATTCATCAAATTGTGCTTGCGTATTTGGTGTTGTTGCTGCAAAAGCAGGTGCGGACATTGTAAATATTAGTGCTAAAATTAATAATACATTTAAGACTTTTTTCATAATCTTTGTTTCTCCTCCTTTAATATTGTTTTGGTGAGAGTTATTTTTTGTGTAGCTCTGTTCTCTCATTATTCTCACCCCCTCTCCTGAGTTGAGCAATCATATCTTTTTATATAATTCTACAGCTATTAACTGTAGAAACTTGATAACATCAAAATAGAAAAACCTAGTTCAAATCATTATATAATGAGACGATTTCTTGCGTAAAGGGTAATTTTCCCTATTGTTCTCATTAATAATTATTCGGGTCTTTCAAATAAAACTAAGCATTTCAATTAAAATTATGTAAGAAC
>CAZSSR010000009.1:0-17698 GCA_964609605.1 uncultured Bacillaceae bacterium
CAAAATCTAAAGCATTTTCACCATTTAATTTTTGTAAGCCTTTATTTAAATTAATATAAGTACCATCAGTTGCAGAATAATAATACATATCACGGTCAACGTAAATTTCTAATCCACCTAAATTATCAATAATTGTCTTAAATCCTTGAAAATCAAGTTTTACATAATAATTTATTGGAATATCAAAGTATTCAGATAAAGTACTCATTAATAAATCTGTTCCACTAGTTGTAGCTACTTGACCATTTCGCTCCTGCAAGATTCTTTCATGTTCACCAATTGCATATACTGCATTTATCTTGTTATAACCATAACCCTTTACATAAACCCTTGTATCTCTCGGAATTGAAAGTAAACTAAACTTATTAGTAGATGAATTTACAATGCCAACAATTAAAGCATCCGTATTATTACCGATTGACCCTGGTCTTTGATCTAATCCAATTAATAAAACTGCAAAGGATTGATTTTCTAACTTAAGGCTCTCAATAAACTTTGTGTTTTCTTGATTATCAATGGTGTCAGACAAATCCTCAGAATTAGATATACTATTTTCTGAACTGTCAATATTTCCTTCGGAAATATTACCTACGAATTTCCAATAAGCATATCCAGTAAATGCGAATATACTAATAATTGTCAATATTATAAACAATAATGACCACTTTAAAATTTTTTTCTTATGTTCTTTTTTTCGTTTAACTCTGCTTAAATTTAAGTGATGATTTAATTCCATTAAAAAATACACTCTCCCAAACATAAACACTTAACAAAATATTATTTTTTCCCTTAGCTGACAAAGATATAATATTTCATCTTTATATTCTACTCCCTAATCGAGATTTTTATTTTGTTTCTTTTGCTTGTCGTATTTATCCCTTTCGGATTTTACTAAATATTTTTTACGTAATCTAATGGATTGAGGTGTAATTTCACAATACTCATCATCACTAAGATATTCTAATGCTCCCTCTAAAGAAAATGTTCTAGGTGTTTTCATTCTAACTGTCTCCTCTTTAGTTGCAGATCTTACATTAGTTACTTGTTTTTCCTTACAAATATTAATAATTATATCGTTATCTCTATTATGTTCACCAACAATCATTCCTTCATAAATTTCAACACCATTGTTAATAAAAAGAGTTCCTCGATCTTCAACTGATAAAATACCATATATAGTTGATACACCAGTAAAAGATGATACTAGTACACCAACATGTCGACCACCAATAGAACTTGCAATAACTGGTTGAAAAGAATCAAATGAATGATTTAAAATTCCGTACCCACGAGTTAATGTTAAAAACTCTGTACGATAACCTATTAAGCCTCGCGAAGGTAATGTAAACTCCAATCTCACTTGATTAAAACCCATGTGATTCATGTTTATCATTTCTGCTTTTCTATTTCCTAAACTTTCCATTACAGCGCCAATATATTCTTCAGGTATATCAATAATTAATCGTTCAATCGGTTCCATTTTTTTACCATCAATCTCTTTTATGATAACCTCTGGTTTTGACACTTGTAATTCAAATCCTTCACGTCTCATGTTTTCAATTAAAATAGATAAATGTAACTCTCCACGACCTGATACAATGAAAGAATCAGCGCTATTAGTTTCTTCTACTTTTAGACTTACATCCTTTTCCAATTCTATAAATAATCGTTCTCTTAATTTTCTTGATGTTATATATTTCCCTTCGTTCCCAGCAAAAGGGCTATTATTAACCAAAAAAGTCATTTGTAATGTAGGCTCATCGATATGTAATAATGGAAGAGCCTCAGGAAAATCAATGTCAGAAATAGTTTCTCCCACATTTATCTTGTCAATTCCTGCAATAGCAATAATATCTCCAGCTTTCGCTTCATCTATTTCAACTTTTTTTAATCCTTTAAAACCATATAATTTTGATATCTTGGCATTTTTTATTGTTCCATCCCTAGTAATAACGGCTACAGTTTGATTTTTCTTAATCATCCCTCGTTTTATTTTACCAATCCCTATTCGCCCAAGATATTCACTGTAATCTAGTAACGTAACTTGGAATTGTAAAGTACTATGCCAATCTACTTCAGGTGCAGGAATATATTTAACTATTGCATCAAACAGCGGCTGCATATCATCAGCAAGCTTGTTATATTCATTACCACTAATACCTTTTATTGCAGAAGTATATATAACTGGAAAGTTTAATTGATTATCATCTGCACCTAACTCAATAAAAAGATCCAAAATCTCATCTTCTACCTCTAATGGTCTAGCATTTTCTCTATCAATTTTATTTATAACAACAATAGGTGTTAATCCAGCATCTAGTGCTTTTCGCAAAACAAATTTAGTTTGTGGCATACTACCTTCGAAAGCATCAACAACTAATAATACACCTTCTACCATTTTCATTATTCGTTCAACTTCGCCACTAAAATCAGCATGTCCTGGTGTATCAATAATATTGATAACCTTATCTTTATAAATAACCGCAGTATTTTTTGCTAAAATAGTAATACCACGTTCTTTTTCTAGCGCATTAGAATCCATCATTCTTTCTTCTACATGTTCATTATCTCTAAATATCCCCGACTGAGTTAATAGTTTATCAACTAAAGTAGTTTTGCCATGGTCTACATGAGCAATTATAGCTATATTTCGTGTTTCAACCTGATTCATTCTTTTCTCCTTCATTATCTGCACTTAACAAATAATAGCTTATTTGAATATACAACATAAAAAACGCCCATAAAAAGGCGTTAAACTTCATATATATATGTATTATATTACTTTATTATCATACAAACAAGAAAATAAATTTAATTTAGAGATAAATATAACAACTATAGCTTTTATTAGTCAGTATAATAGCTTATAACTGTACTAAAATATTTTTCAGTAACATTGATTCTAACACAAATCTCTCTTTTTTAAATAACTGTAATTATATTAGTATATCTCATTATTTTTTACTAAGTTATTCAAATATTATTTTTCTATTGCAACTAACTAAAAAAATGTTATACTCAAAATTGTTTATACTTTAGAAAGAGTGATGTTATTTTGAACATACAAGCTAGTTCGCCTTTATTTACTGCATTAAAAAAATATGCAAAAGAAAATCCTATACAATTTCATATACCTGGCCACAAAAAAGGGCAAGGAATGGACCAAGAATTCAAAGAATTTATCGGTCTTAATGCATTATCTATTGATTTAATTAATATTGTTCCCTTAGATGATTTACATTCACCTTGTGGAATTATAAAAGATGCTCAAGATTTAGCTGCTAAAGCTTTTGGAGCAGATTTTACGTTTTTCTCAGTCCAAGGTACGAGCACCGCTATTATGGCAATGATTATGTCCGTATGCAAACCTGGGGACAAAATAATCGTACCAAGAAATGTTCATAAATCTATTTTATCTGGAATAATTTTTGCTGGAGCAAATCCTATCTTTATTCATCCTGAAATGGACGAAAATCTTGGTATATCACATGGCATAACGCCACAATCTGTTAAGCACGCTTTAGAAGCACATCCAGATGCTAAGGCTATTTTGGTAATAAATCCAACTTATTTTGGAATAGCAGCAAATCTAAAAGCGATTGTTGAACTAGCTCATAGTTATAATATACCTGTTCTTGTTGATGAGGCACATGGGGCTCACATCCATTTTAATGATGCTTTGCCTCTCTCAGCGATGCAGGCTGGAGCTGACTTAGCAGCTACTAGCGTACACAAGTTAGGAGGGTCTTTAACTCAAAGTTCACTACTAAATGTTAAAAAAGGCTTAGTAGATCCAAAGCGTGTACAAACGATAATGAATATGTTAACTACAACTTCGACTTCCTATTTATTATTAGCCTCTCTCGATGTTGCACGAAGGAATTTAGCAATTAAAGGTAAAGAAATGTTAGATAGTGCAATAAAATTAAGCCAATATCTAAGAAAAGATATTAATAATATTTGTGGACTATATTGTCCGGGAAATGAAATTTTAGAAACAGATGCAACATATAGCTACGATCCTACAAAAATCCTTGTAAGTGTAAAAGATCTTGGAATTACTGGTTATGAGGCAGAGGTGTGGCTAAGAAAAACATATAATATCGAAGTAGAATTAAGTGACTTGTATAATATTTTATGTATAGTAACCATTGGAGAATCATCAGAAAATATTGATAAGTTAATTGCTGCTTTACAACATTTATCACAGAAACACATCAATAATGGAAACCTAAAACATGTAAAGGTTAGTTTACCTAAAATACCAGCGATTGCACTATCTCCAAGAGATGCCTTCTACTCAGAAACAGATAAAATTCCATTTGAAGAAGCTGAAGGACATGTTATTGCTGAATTTATAACAATTTATCCACCGGGAATTCCAGTATTATTACCAGGAGAAATAATAACACGTGACAATATTGATTATATTAAGCAAAACATTGCAGCGGGCTTGCCTGTCAAAGGTGCGGAAGATGAACTATTAAATACTATAAGAGTAATTAAAGAAAGAAAAGCAATATCATTTTATTAATTTAAAATAAAATTCGCCTATGTATATTACATAAGCGAATTTTATAAAAAACATTTCTAAAGTCAATTATTTATATTTTATCAATTATTTTTTTTGAGCAACATTCTTCACAAATGCTAAATACTATTTCTGATTTTTCTGATGAGATTGCAGATATTATTTTACCGCATTCCTTACATACTATTGTACCCATATAATTAAGCCTCCATCTAAAAATATAATCGCTTTATTATGTGTCAACTTAATTCTAATATGATACACTCAACATGTCAATTTGAAATATTAACTCAAAAAGAATCCCTATATTATTAGAATGTAACAGATTATAATTTCCCTAAAATCCACTCCGTAATCATCTTCAAATAAATTTCCTTTTCTGGTTCATTAATAATCTCATGATAAAGTCCTGGAATATTTAAGTAAGTTATTTGCTCCTTATTAATATATTTAACAAATTCATCTGCTTTATTAGCATCTACTAATTGATCGTCACCTGCTTGCAAAAATAAAATTGGAATCTTTGTTTTATTAATACGATCCACCTTTTCCCAAGCAATTCTAATTGCTGTCTGAAATTCGTAATAAAGTCCGGCACTTACTTTACCATAGTTTAGAGGATCAGTTCCATATTTTTCTACTATTTCTGGACTACGACTTACATGTTCAGATTTTATTCCACTATTTAACCTTAATGTAGGATATATTTTCTTCAATCCTTTTGCTAAAAAAATTTGCCACTCAGGTACCTTTAATTTTACACTAATTGATGGTGAGGTTACTATGACGCCTTTTAGTGAATTATTTATATCCAATTCCTCTAAATATCTTAATACTATTAACCCACCTAAACTATGCCCAAATAAAAAGATAGGTAGATTAGGCCATTTATTGTTTATATATTTAACCCAGTCATCAACCTTTATTAAATACTCATTAAAATTATCGATATGCCCCAACATTTCTGTTGATGTCCCAAATCCTGGTAAATCACTGCCCACCATAATTATCTTATTCTTATTAAGCCATTCTCCAACATGTTTATATCTGCCAAAATGCTCTCCTAATCCATGAATAGTAAGCACAACTGCCTTAGGATCTTCAATTAAATACTCCTTAATATTTTCCATATTAATCCCCTCCATTTAATTATAAGATTATTAATAATCATTTTATCATTAGATCATTAATCTCATTAATTAATATTTTTTTTCTCTCACCACTTTTTGTTTGCATACAAAAAAATCCTTGCTCTAAATTCCAATCGACTATTTTTCCTACAACCTGCTTTAATAATTTATTATCTAATTTTATCACAAGTTCAAAATCATTAATAACTGCTTCGGAAATAGTGCTTTGCCATTCATCCATCTGTTGTTCATCGAATAAACGTTTTACATTATATTCGCCATCTTGATTGATAATCCTTTCGTTTATCAATTGTCGATGTTCTGCTAACATCATACGACTGCTAGTCCACAAGAGGTTGCCTCTTTTCATTTTTTATGGCCTCCTATTTTATTAGCTCTATCAAATAATAAACCCTGTGGTAGCAAAGATGATGCTCTAAAAATAGACGTTTTCCCATACCGTCCAGTAATCTCGTCCATCACCACACCAATTTGTTTCTTTTTAATTACATTTGTAAAAAGATCTAATTGTAGCTCATCAAAATTTTCTAATTGAGTTAAGCTTAACCCAATACTTCTTATCGGTTTTCGATCCCAATATTTATCGAATATTGCCACCGATCCTTTATAAATTTCCATTGCTTGGTCTGAGAAAAATGGTAAGGTTAACTGTCTATTAAAACCTGTTGGCTGATTAAAATCAGCTCCTCGTACCGTAATATTGATTGTTCTCCCTTTCATTCCTATTAATCTAGTTCTACGACATACTTCCTCAGATAATTCAAGCAAAATAACTTCAATGTCCTCTTGTCTATCATAGTCCTTTGGTAATGTAATACTATTACCAACACTTTTATGTAATTCAGTAGAATTATTTGCAACTGGGGAATGGTCAATGCCTTGTGCGCTTAACCATAAAACATGTCCAGAAACTCCCCATCTTTTTTTCAAATCTATCAATGAACGATTCGCTAAATCTTCAATCGTATAAATACCAACCCGTTCCATATTATCTTTCATTTTATTTCCAACCCCAAATAGGCGATTAATTGGTAATGGTCCAGTATACATTTTGTAATTTTTAGAATCTAATTTAAAAACACCTTTATTATTTTTTTTTGCAAAATTATCACAAGCCATCTTTGCTTGAATTTTATTCTCACCTATTCCTACTTTTGCTTGTATCCCCACTTCACTTAAAATTTTTTGTTGTATCAGCTCAGCAATGCGCTCAGGTTCACCAAAAAAGGAGAGAACATTTGTAACATCTAAAAATTGTTCATCAATCGAAAATATTTCTACATTATCAGTAAATTGATTAAATATCTCCGTTATTTGTAACGAAGCACTAATATATTTACTCATGTGAGGCGTAACAAAACTAGCATCTGGACAAAGATTTTTAACCTGCCAGACTGGCATAGCTGTTTTAATACCAGCTTTTTTTGCTTTAGGGTTAGCTGCCAAAGTTATTCCATGTCTCTTATTAGGATCACCACAAACCACAACCTTTTTACCCCTCAGCTTATGATCTGAAGCTTCCTCTACTGAAGCATAAAAACTTTGCATATCCACCAAAAATATTGTCCTTGCTATTTTACTCATCATAAATCACTCACTAATTTATATTATATTTCTATTATACTTTATATTATTAGTTTTGGGAACATGAGTTCCAGTATCTTGAACAATAGCTTAGCGATGGCCTAGTGTAAAAGATTTAAAGGGTCAGACCCCACCGTTTTTGCGGTGGGGTCTGACCCTTTTTGAGAGCAACAACTGCTTGGCCATCGTTCCTTAGCTATTTAATATATCTTTTTAATTGTTCATAGAAATTTTCTCTTGTACCAGCAAAGATAACAACAATTTTTTTACCATTAAGCTCACTTATAGTATAAGCAATTTCGTAATTTACACTTTTATATTTAATATCAAAACCATAAATACCTGATAGATCACCACGTTTAGCTTGACCTATATATGGATTTTCACTGATTTTTAGAAGAGCTATTTTATAGGTTTCTTTTAAAGCTTTCTCTTTTATCTTTTTAAGAAACTTTTCAGCTACGGGACTAAAAAGGATTTCGTACATGCCTAGTTGTCAGAGCCGAATATATCATCAAAAGTAGCTGCAGATTTTTCTCCAGCCGCAATAGCATCAGCCTCCTCAAGAATGTTAGAAATAGCTGCTTTGATATTTTTGTTTTGCAACTCAAATTGTTTTACTAATTCGTCATCTGAATATCCTTGTTTAATTAAATCTTTTAATATTTCAACTGAAAACTCAGTAGTTCCTCTATGAACAGGTCGAATAATAATAGCACCATCTTCCAAAGAACAATCCACTTCGTTATCAAGATCTAGATGCTTATAAAATTGTAATGGTATAGTAATTTGTCGTTTTTTAGAAACATTAATGGTTTTTATTTTCATAATATCATTCTCCAAAGTAGCCATATTTATAACCTCCCCCAATATTATCTGCAAAATAAGAAAAACAATTCGCATATCTTTGTATCTTTAAAATCATTATAACAAAGAAACAAAGAAATATCAATAGCAATTGTAAAAGATTAAGGGGTCAGACCCCACCGCAAAAACGGTGGGGTCTGACCCCTTTTGATATGCCTTCTTCATAATTTTTAATTTTTTATTTATAATTTAATTATTAATGTTTTTTCTTTATCCAGTATTTCATAGTTATAACTTATACCTTTATCGAATTCATATATATAATTTAAATAATCTAATAGTAACTGCCCATAACCTTCATAGATATATGTTCCATTTTTAAGTTTTATTTTTGAAGGATCGTAATTTCCCATACTAAAATAATCAACACTAAATTTAGCACTACTATAGCTATTTATATCATTAGATAGGGGCAATTTGTAATACTCTCTTTTTATATAATCTGAAGCTAACCCGTAAAGAGGAAATTTTTCTTGAAACTCAACATTATTTAGATTAATTGTAACTTCACCTGTGTCTAATCTTTTAAGCTCGTTAAATATAAAATCATCATCAAATGTTATTGTAGGCATCGTGCTATTTAATAATTTTGAAAACCCTTTAAAGAAATCAACGATATATTGTTTTTTTTCATTAACATTTAAACTTAGGTACACATCTTCATTAAATTGGTCACTGTAAATACTCTCGTAAGAAACCCTTAAGGAATTTATCCCCCCCATTAAACTCGAATTATTAACAATTTTTTCTGGAGAATAATTTTTGTAATCTTCAAATGCTTCTTTTAAATAGGCTGGCATAGGTTCAAAGTATACCCCTGCCCCTGCTGTTACTTCATTAGGAGATCCTAACTGGATAAAAGTATCAGGTGAGCCATCTCTATTTAAAGGACTTGTAAAAGCTACAAAGTCACTATCATTTGCTATTACTTTATCTTTAGTATTTATACTTACTAATCTGTTAACTCCGTCCCAGCTAATACTATAACCAAGGGCTTCGCTTATAAATCTAACTGGTACATAAGTTCTATTATTTATAATAATAGCTTCTGAATCCATTTTTTGATCTTTTTGATTAACATTTATAATATTAGAATTAATCTTTAATACAATAGTAGTATCCATATCTAAGATTACTACTTCTCTTGTTTCAGCTTTCCAGGTTACTTCTGCTCCTAGGCCTTCTGATACCATTCTAAGTGGTACCAAGGTTCTTCCATCCTTAATAAAGGGTGCAGCATCTGCTGATGTTATTTCTTTTTTATCTATTTCAATTCTCACTCCAACAGCTGCTTTAGCTGTTTGTGTTTGAATTGCTCCTAAGGCTGGGGTAAGTAACAATGCTAGTGAGCTCACTATTATTAGAAGATTTCTTTTGTTAATAGTTATTTTCACGTGTCCATCCCTCTCTTTTTCTAAAATATTATATTAAAATTGTCTATATTATATATTAGATATGCTAATTATTCTATATTTTTACATTGATTGTCTGAAGAAAGATAGATTTGGCAGTAAAAACGATAGTTGAGAGATAGCCTTAAAACACTAGATGAGCAGTGCGGTGGGGTCTGACCCCTTTTGATAATTTTTAATTTTTTATTTATAATTTAATTATTAATGTTTTTTCTTTATCCAGTATTTCATAGTTATAACTTATACCTTTATCGAATTCATATATATAATTTAAATAATCTAATAGTAACTGCCCATAACCTTCATAGATATATGTTCCATTTTTAAGTTTTATTTTTGAAGGATCGTAATTTCCCATACTAAAATAATCAACACTAAATTTAGCACTACTATAGCTATTTATATCATTAGATAGGGGCAATTTGTAATACTCTCTTTTTATATAATCTGAAGCTAACCCGTAAAGAGGAAATTTTTCTTGAAACTCAACATTATTTAGATTAATTGTAACTTCACCTGTGTCTAATCTTTTAAGCTCGTTAAATATAAAATCATCATCAAATGTTATTGTAGGCATCGTGCTATTTAATAATTTTGAAAACCCTTTAAAGAAATCAACGATATATTGTTTTTTTTCATTAACATTTAAACTTAGGTACACATCTTCATTAAATTGGTCACTGT
The DNA here is from genome assembly GCA_964609605.1 of uncultured Bacillaceae bacterium. Lineage (GTDB taxonomy): Bacteria > Bacillota > Bacilli > Tepidibacillales > Tepidibacillaceae > CAZSSR01. The sequence continues at coordinate 10,230 of CAZSSR010000009.1, forward strand.
AAATACTCTCGTAAGAAACCCTTAAGGAATTTATCCCCCCCATTAAACTCGAATTATTAACAATTTTTTCTGGAGAATAATTTTTGTAATCTTCAAATGCTTCTTTTAAATAGGCTGGCATAGGTTCAAAGTATACCCCTGCCCCTGCTGTTACTTCATTAGGAGATCCTAACTGGATAAAAGTATCAGGTGAGCCATCTCTATTTAAAGGACTTGTAAAAGCTACAAAGTCACTATCATTTGCTATTACTTTATCTTTAGTATTTATACTTACTAATCTGTTAACTCCGTCCCAGCTAATACTATAACCAAGGGCTTCGCTTATAAATCTAACTGGTACATAAGTTCTATTATTTATAATAATAGCTTCTGAATCCATTTTTTGATCTTTTTGATTAACATTTATAATATTAGAATTAATCTTTAATACAATAGTAGTATCCATATCTAAGATTACTACTTCTCTTGTTTCAGCTTTCCAGGTTACTTCTGCTCCTAGGCCTTCTGATACCATTCTAAGTGGTACCAAGGTTCTTCCATCCTTAATAAAGGGTGCAGCATCTGCTGATGTTATTTCTTTTTTATCTATTTCAATTCTCACTCCAACAGCTGCTTTAGCTGTTTGTGTTTGAATTGCTCCTAAGGCTGGGGTAAGTAACAATGCTAGTGAGCTCACTATTATTAGAAGATTTCTTTTGTTAATAGTTATTTTCACGTGTCCATCCCTCTCTTTTTCTAAAATATTATATTAAAATTGTCTATATTATATATTAGATATGCTAATTATTCTATATTTTTACATTGATTGTCTGAAGAAAGATAGATTTGGCAGTAAAAACGATAGTTGAGAGATAGCCTTAAAACACTAGATGAGCAGTAGTTGAGCGATAGCTTAAAGACCGCTTCGCGATCGTCTAACGATTGCCAAGCAATTAAAAGATTAAGGGGTCAGACCCCACCGTTTTTGCGGTGGGGTCTGACCCCTTTTGAGAGCAACAACTGTTCAACCATTGCTCAACTATTGTTATTTATCGTCTTCATCAAACAATTTTTGATATATTGTTACAACTTTATCCCATTCAGCATCATCATCTATATCTACAAGAAACTCCTCGTCATCCTCTTCATCAATTCGTAAAATTATTCCATCTTCATCTTCACTAGCATCAGAGGCAACTAAAACAGCATATTCCTTTTCATCTACTTCAAATACAGTAACTATAATAAATTCTTTTTCTTGTCCATCTTCATCTACTAATATAACTTTTTCTACTTCTTCTTCATCATTATCTCCACAACCACAATTGCCATGATCATCACACATATAAAAACCCCCGTTTCATATAAATATTAAACTAATTCGCTAATTCCCATTGATTATACACAAAATTAAAACGGCTTGTCCATACTTTTCTAAAATAAGATAAAACCTTGAAATTATCAGGTAAAAAGTGATTCAAATAATACGCTAACAAAAAAGTCGAACCAATAAATAAGTGCGACTTTATAATTATTATTATTTAATTATTATTAGTTTTTCACCAATTTTTTTAAATTCATCATCAGTTGATTTGCTTTTCAATAATAACTCTACCTTATAATTACCAGTTTCAATAAAATCAACATCTTCAAAACGGTTAATATATTGTAAGCTATTCTCTTCGGAAGCATTAAAAGGTTGAGCAATCCCATCTTGTACAATTTTATTATTAGGATCTTTTAATACAACCTTAATCTCAACATTTTCATATGGGAGATTATCCACTTCACAAAATACATGAAAACTAAAATGATATCGTTGGTTTTTATTGATTTTACCAAAAGGTGAATATACAACATATGTTTTATTATCTTTATCATAAACTGGATTAGCAGTAAATAACATATTAACATTTGGTTTGATTAATTCAGCAGTCTTATTCTCTTTGTTCCAAGTTACGATAACATCAAGCCTTTCTGCTATCGCTCTCAAAGGAATAACAGTTGTATTATCAATAATAAAAGCGGGAACTTTATCAGATTTAACTTCCTTGCCATCAAGCATAACCATAACTTTTTCATACCCAAAGTAATAACCATGGATTGCAGTTCCAGCATAGACAGTTACAACATTAAATAATAAAAAAAAACAGATTAATATTATTAGTTTCTTTTTCATCTTGTCCCCCATAAAAAATGATTTATTACAATTTGTATTGTGTATTAAAAAGTTAATTATAGTCTTAGACACAAAAAAGCAATAAATGTTTCGCTATTTTATATATATTTTTAATTTTAAAGAATATATTTATAATTAATAAGTATAAGATGAAAGAAATTATATTAGTACACCATTAAGAAACAAACATAATATTACCAAACATATATATTAGTTAAAATTATTTATTATTATATAAAGGAAATCATTGCCGAACAGAGAATTATATATAAATAGAAATATTTATATATAACTTAAACACAGGAGGATATAATGAATAAATGTATTGAAGATGAATTGCTTAATGAAATATGCACTATTAAAACAGAAAACAATAATATAATTGGTCGAATAACAGATATTAGTTCTAAGATGTTTTCTGTAAGCACTATAAGTTCTTCAAATGAAAAATTCGAATTAAATAGGCAGATTGAAATCATAATTCAAACAATTAATAATGAAGTTTACCTTATTAAAGCAAGTTGTGAATCCATAGAAGAATTGGAAGATAGTATAATACTTATTTTAAAACCAATAACGCAATCACATAACAAAGACAAACGACAATTTAATCGTTTAGAAATAAAACCAAATTTTGATGACCCAATTATTGTTAGACTTCAACAGTTTCCCCCTGCCGATACTACTTATTGGAAAAAAGGCGATTTGATTGATATCAGCCCCGGTGGAATAAGGGTTAAAGAAAACGATTTTTTAAGTATGGGTCAATTAATAGAATTAGAATTGGGAGTACCATTTTTTAATAAGAATGAATATATTGTTTCGCGAGTAGTAAATAAAATAAAAGAAAATGGTATTTTTATTCTATCAATTCAATTTTTAAATATTTCTGATGAAAATATAAGCCACTTAGAACAATATATTAATAATATTATCAATTAATAAATATAGCCGAATAATAATATGATTCCACTTTTTAAAAGAGGAGTGGGTCATATTTTTTTATACAAAGCTAAGCTGTGTTATTATAGCAAAATTTGTGCACTAAGTACCAAAGTAATTAATATCATATTTTAATAAAAATAACCTTAAGTAAATAAAATAAAATAAAATGCCGATATTAAAGATAGCTTTATGCTATACAACGATAAAATTAGATTTTAATAAAACTTTGTTTATCATATCTAATCACAAAACTTGGAGGTCAAAATGAAGAAAAAAAAGATTAAGAACAATAAACAGATAAAATTAGGTTTAAAGACAAAATTTATAACATGGTTTCTGATTTTATCTTTAGTCCCAATGTTAACTGTAGGATTTATTACATATAATTTAGCAAAGAAAGAAATGATTGCTGAAGGAGAGATACAACTAGAAAAATCTACAAATATTGCTTATGAGAAATTAGAAAACATGAATATACGAGTGCTAAAGAACGAACTTACTATTGAAAAAGCACAGGAAATATTGAAAACCCAATTAATAGGACCAAAATTAGAAGATGGCACACGTAAAATAACTAATACCGATTTAGTTATAGGCGAAGATGACTATCTTTATGCCTTTAATTCTGAAGGTAAGGTAGTAATGCATGCTTTTAAAGAAGATGGCGATAAAAGCGGAGATGAAAATGTTCAACATATAATTAATCAAAAAGAAGGTCTTTATTCTTATGATGGAAGAAATACGCCTGAAGACCCTATAAGAACAAAAATAGTTTATATGAGATACTTCGAGCCATGGGATTGGGTAATAGTTAATGGTTCATGGGAGTCCAATTTTTATAAAGGAATTGATGAAATAGGTAAATTATTAATCATAATTTTCTCTATTACATTTATTATCGTTGTTGCATCTGCGTTATTAATTACAAGACAGATTATAAAGCCGATAAATCAATTAAGCGATGTTATGACAAAAATGGGTGACGGAGATTTTACAAAGCAAGTCCATATTAAGTCTAAAGATGAACTTGCACTTCTATCAAGTAATATGAGTAAATCAATGAATTCTATTAGCAAGGTTATTGATAACGTAAGATTGACCTCTCAACAATTAGCTACTTCTGCCGAACAATTAAGTGCATCAGCAGTTGATACCAACAGTATTGCAAAAGAAGTTGATACATCGATAGATAATATTAATAACGATTTGATTAATCATGATAAAAATGTAGAAAATATCTCAGGTCTAATGGAAGAATTAGCAGCTAGCTATCAAGAAATATCTGCTAGCACTGACGAAGTAAGTAAAAAAGCATTTCAAGCTGAACAAGCAAGTAATAACGGTGTTATACTTGTAGAAAATATGACAAATCAAATTAGGAAAATAGAGACCTCTGTTATAGGTTCGAGCAAACGTATTAGTATTCTACAAGAAAACTCTAACGAAATTGGAAAAATCGTAAATTTAATATCAGATATATCATCTCAAACAAATCTTCTTGCATTAAATGCAGCTATTGAAGCTGCAAGAGCTGGAGAAAACGGCAGAGGATTTGCTGTAGTAGCTGATGAAGTAAAAAATTTGGCAGAAGAAACTGCAGAAGCAACTGAGCAAATTAAAAAATTGATTGATAACATTCAAACCGAAACCAAAGGAACTGTTACACAATTTGAAGAAGCTACCAGTGCTGTAAATAAGGGTATAGAATATGTCGAACAAACTGGCGAGTCCTTTAAAATTATATTAAATTCAATTGTTAATGTTGCGGCAGGATTGTCCGAAGTATCATCAGCAATTAATGAAATGGCTAGCGGCACAAACAATGCAGTTGAAGATATAAATGATATCGCTCACGTTTCAAATGAAATATCAGAAAAAAATATTATTCTAAAAAAATCGGCAGAAAATCAAGTTATTACATCAGATTCAATTGCCCAATCTGCACATGAACTTTCGGAAATGGCAGAAAAACTTCAAGAACTCTTATCAATATATAAAACATTATAAAAACTGTAAATGATATGTGGTATAAAAAGGCATTATCTCTTTAATTGAGATAATGCCTTTTTTATATAGCTTAGTTAAATATAATCGAATCTAAAAAGATATTAACAATATAATTATAATGCTTAAGTATTATATAAATATAACCGATATATACTATAACAAAACAAAAATATTATTAAAGATTCTAGGAGTGATATATATGGAAATCTTAAAAAGAGAAAAAATAGGTAAAATAGATTTTTTCGGACAATCTGCTATAGCATTTAGAGAAATTTACACTAATGGGGAATGGAAATTTGTAATTGTAGCTAATAGTAAAAGGATTGTTCTAATAACTTATTAGATACCTTCCTCAAAAAGCTTATAACCATTATTCCTTAATTTACATGCAGGACATAGACCACACCCAAAACCCATAATTCCATTATAACAAGTTAATGTTTCATTTTTTATAATATCTATAATCCCTAAATCATAAGCGAGCTTCCAAGTTTCTGCTTTATCAATCCACATAAGTGGAGTAAGTAATTCAAAAGTATAATCCATTGACAAATTTAATGTTACATTAATAGATTTAATAAAAACATCTCTACAGTCTGGATAACCGCTAAAATCACTCTGTGATACCCCGATAACAATATTATTTATACCTCTCTGTTTTGCAAAAATGGCCGTAAATGTCAAAAACAACATGTTTCTACCATCGACAAATGAATTAGGCAATCCTTCCTTTGGCATTTCTTTATCAACATTAATATCTGATCTAGTTAACGAATTAGGAGCTAATTGATTTAATAAATTTAAATCTAAAATGTGATGCTCTATATCGTTCTTCTTGCATATATTTTTAGCACATTCTAATTCTATTTTATGTTTTTGGTTATAATCATAAGAAATGGCGATTACCTTCTCGAATTTTTCCCTTGCCCAAAACAAACAAGTCGTACTATCTTGACCACCACTGAGCACTACTATTGCATCTTTTTTATTCATAATTCCCACCTATATTTTATTACATAACATCATTAGTTTATTATTCAATATAGAATTATTGTTGAATTCTCCTCTTAATGTACAGGTAATCGTTTTCGTATTAGCCTTTTTAATTCCTCTAGTTGTTATACAAGCATGTTCACCTTCGATAATTACTGCAACATTTTCAGATTCGGTAATAAGCTGAATAATCTCAGTGATATCTGAACCAATCCTTTCTTGTAATTGTAACCTTCTCCCTACCATATCTGCCACCCTAACAATTTTACTAAGTCCAATTATCTTCTTATTAGGAATATATGCGACTGTGGCTTTCATATTATACATCAAAGCCAAATGATGCTCACAATGACTAAACATTTCGATATCCTTTAAAATAACAATATCTTTATATTCCTCAACGACTAAATCCTCTTCAAATGTTTTATCAAATAAACCAGCAATTTCTTTATTAGTATAGGATATTCCCATAAACAATTCCTCATACATTTCTGCTACTCGTTTAGGTGTCTCAAGTAATCCTTCACGTTCTGGGTTTTCCCCAATCGCAATCAATATCCCTTTTATATGTTCTTCAATAGCTTTTTTATCTATAGCCAATTCCTTTATACCCCCTTAGTTTCTAATCCCCAAATAATTTTATGAAGCTGTAACTGTAAATTTACATTATTCATTTTATTTTCTTTCATGTACTTAACAATATCCTTTAAATCTATCTCTCCATAAACTGGACTTAAATAAACAGATGTATTTTCTATTAAATTATATTCAATAATAATTTCTCTAGCTCTTATTATATCTTCTATATCCTTAACAACAAACTTAACCATATCATTTTTAGTCAAAAATTTAAAATTATTAAAAATCATTTTATCTTCCATATTGCTTGATGGTAATTTGTAATCCATTGTAAACATCGGTAGATTACACTCAATTCTACTAAACGGTTCGAGATCAATGCTACCATTTGTTTCTATTTCTATATTAAGTCTATCATCTTTTGCCAGAAACGTGAGTAATTCTACAATATTATCTTGAATTAATGGTTCTCCACCAGTAATTGTAACATTTGTTATCCCAGTATCCAAAATGTAACTATAAATTTCTTCAGAAGTCATTAATTCATACACTGCATTTTTTTCATTTGCCCATTTCGTATCACAATAGCTACAATCTAGATTGCATCCTGCAAGTCTTATAAAGACAGCTAATTGTCCAGATAGCTTACCCTCACCATTTATACTAATAAATCTTTCAACAATCTTATATTTCATAATATCAACCTCTTCATTTATTCATAGATAGCACTATTTGTTGGTGTTTCATAAACTGTAGCTCTTCTTACTTCGTACCCCTTTTCTTTAAT
>CAZSSR010000010.1:0-17465 GCA_964609605.1 uncultured Bacillaceae bacterium
TAACTTAATTCTTAGTTTCATTCCTCTACACCAAAACGATAACCAATGCCATATACAGTTAATATATATTTAGGGTTAGTAGGATCTTCCTCTATTTTTCTTCGAAGATTACTTACATGGGTATCGATTGATCTTTCATAATTTATATATGCTTCACCCATAGCTATGTTCATCAATTGTAATCTGCTAAATACTCGCCCTGGCTTTTTAGCAAGTGCAAGCAAAATTTTAAACTCCGTAGGAGTAAGATTTGCCTTCTTTTCATTTACAAGTGCTTCATATTCTGAAGGATATATTTTGACATTGCCTCTAGTTATTATTTCCGGTTCACTTTCCATAATATCATCTTCTTCAAAATTAGATCTACGTAATACAGTTTTAATTCTAGCAACTAATTCTCTTAGGCTAAAAGGTTTTGTAATATAATCATCCGCACCCATTTCAAGACCTAATAGCTTATCGATTTCTTCTGCTTTTGCAGTCAACATTATTACCGGCATTTTTTTTTGATAAGCTCTAATATCCCTCAAGGTCTGATAACCGTCTATACCAGGCATCATTAAATCTAATATGATTAAATCTATTTTATTAGTTTTTAATTTATCTAACGCTTCATAACCATTGCTTGCCTCTAACACATTGTAGCCTTCATTATGCAAATATTGCCGAATCATGTCTCGTATTTTAATTTCATCATCAACAACAAGTATCATTTTTTGCATATAATCTCCCCCACAATTTATTCTTCTATTCCATTTTACAAAGAAAACCTGGCAAATGCCAAGCTCCCTTTGTATTTGTTTCGTAGCATTTAAAATTTGTAGCTATATTAATATTCCAACTTTTTCCATAACTTTTCCTAATTTATTAACTGGTATAATTAATATATAGTATAAACAAGAATGTTTAAGAAGTTTTCTCATATATGTTAAGATTATCATAAGTTATACTTGCATTACAGCTAATATGTGATATCCACTATCTACATGGATTACTTCCCCTGTTATCCCTCTTGACAGATCACTGATTAAAAACATAGCCGTATCGCCTACTTCACTTGGATCAGTAGCTCTTCTTAATGGAGATTTATCCTCAATTTCAGTAAGAATATCTTTAAAATCCTTAATACCCTTAGCCGATAAAGTCCTAATTGGTCCAGCAGAAATTGCATTAACTCGAATGTTATTTACCCCCATATCATTAGCAAGATACTTAACACTACTTTCTAAAGCCGCTTTCGCTACACCCATTACATTATAATTTTTAACTACTCTTTCACCACCAAGATATGTTAAGGTAATAATGCTTCCACCAGTAGTCATTAATGGTTCTGCTTCTCTAGCAACCACTACTAGCGAATAAGAACTAATCTCTTGAGCCATTAAATATCCGTCTCGAGAAGTATTAATATACCTTCCCTGTAATTCTTCAACCTTTGCATAAGCAATGCTATGTATTACACCATGCAATACATCTACTTCTTCTCTTATGTTTTTAAATAAAGAAGTAATATCTTCATCCCTTGTTATATCACATTGAAAAAATATTGAATCCTTCATATCTTCTGTTAAATCAATAATATTCTTCTTTAATTTCTCGTTTTGGTAAGTAAATATTAATCTTGCTCCAGCATTATACAATGACTGCGCAATAGAAAAAGCAATGCTTCTTTTATTCGCAACACCCATTATTAGTACATTTTTTCCTGTTAGCAGTTGATTCATTATATACCCCTCCATTAATTATAACCTTATATTATAAACTTATAAGAACTAAAATTATTTTTAATTATAACATATTATTGTATGATTACCATTAATGAGACCTATTCATTTTTTAATAAAAATAAGATACACTATATGATATATACAAAATATATTATTTAGTGTACCTTATTAATTAATCACTAATATGATATATTAGTTAGATAAAAACCGAGGTGATACAATATGGAGATTAAAAAAATTAAGAAAATATTGGTAGCAAATAGAGGAGAAATAGCAACAAGAATTTTTCGCGCATGCACAGAATTAAATATTATAACTGTTGCTATATATTCTGAAGAAGATGAGGTTTCTCTTCATCGTTTTAAAGCAGATGAAGCTTATTTAATTGGTGAGGGAAAAGGCCCTATAGAGGCTTATCTTGATATAGAAGGTATCATCGAATTAGCTAAACGAAATGATGTAGATGCTATACATCCTGGATATGGTTTCCTTTCTGAAAATCAAGAGTTTTCAAAAAGATGTGAAGAAAATGGGATCAAATTTATTGGACCAAAGACAGAACATATTAAAATGTTTGGTGACAAAATCCATGCGCGCAAGGCTGCTATAGAAAGTGGGATTCCTGTTATACCTGGAACTGAAGAGCCACTTGAACATACACAAGATGCAATGCATTTTGCAAAAAAATACGGTTACCCAATTATCGTTAAAGCAACAGCTGGTGGTGGGGGACGTGGTATGCGAATTATAACTAATAAAGATGAACTCGAAGGTTTAATTGAACGAGCTCGTTCTGAATCAAAATCAGCTTTTGGTGATTCCAATGTCTATATAGAAAAATATTTAGAAAAACCTAAACATATAGAGGTACAAATAATAGGAGACAATTATGGTAACATTGTTCATCTATTTGAAAGAGATTGTTCTATTCAGAGAAGGCACCAGAAGGTAGTCGAGGTTGCACCTTCTTTCTCAATTTCTGAAGAATTACGATGCAAAATAACAGAAGCAGCTATAAAATTAGCAAGTGCTGTTGGATACATTAATGCTGGAACTGTAGAATTTTTAGTAACTGAAAATGAATTTTATTTTATTGAGGTTAATCCACGTATCCAAGTAGAACATACAATTACGGAGTTAATAACTGGTATCGATATTGTTCAAACACAAATAAAGATAGCTGAAGGTTATCCATTAAACCATGAGAAAATTGGAATTTGTTCACAAGATGACGTTGTTAAAAATGGATATGCTATCCAATGTCGAATTACTACTGAAGACCCAGAGAATAACTTCATGCCTGATTATGGTAGATTAAATGTGTATCGTTCTGCTGGTGGTTTTGGAATTAGATTAGATGCTGGTAGTGCATATGCTGGCGCAACTATTTCGCCACATTATGATTCATTGCTTGTTAAGGTCTCTGCTTATGCAAAATCACCTGAAGATGTAGCCGCAAAGATGATAAGGACTTTAAAAGAATTCCGAATTAGAGGTATCAAATCTAATATCTTATTTTTAAAAAATGTAGTTGAACATCCAGATTTTCTGAGTGGAAATTATTGTACGACTTTTATCGATACACATCCGGAATTATTTAATTTCCCAATTCGCCAAGATCGGGCAACTAAATTACTAACTTATATTGGTGATATATCTGTTAATGGATATCCTAATTTAGAGAAAGCTGATAAGCCAATATTTATTAAGCCAAGAGTACCAATTACTCATATTGATGATCCCTATCCTAATGGAACAAAACAACTATTAGATCAATTAGGTGTCGACGCTTTTTGTAAATGGATACATGAACAAAATAAGGTTCTTATTACCGATACTACGTTTAGAGATGCTCATCAATCCTTAATTGCAACGAGAGTTCGTACTAATGATATGGCAACAATTGCTGAAGCCACTGGAAAACTAGCCCCTGATTTATTTTCTATAGAAATGTGGGGTGGCGCAACATTTGACACAAGTATGCGTTTTCTAAAAGAATCACCATGGAGACGACTAATAATATTAAGAGAAAAAATACCAAATGTACTTTTTCAAATGTTATTAAGAGGCGCAAATGCAGTAGGCTACACAAATTATCCTGATAATGTAATTAAGGCATTTATTAAAGAATCTGCAAACGCAGGAATAGATGTTTTTAGAATCTTTGATAGTTTAAATTGGGTAGAAAATATGAAATTGTCAATCGATACTGTCAGAGATAGTGGTAAAATAGCTGAGGCTGCAATTTGTTATGCAGGTGATATTTTAGATCCAAAAAGAGATAAATATAGTCTTAATTACTATGTAAATTTAGCAAAAGAATTGGAAAAAGCAGGAGCAAATATTATAGCTATAAAGGATATGGCAGGTTTATTAAAACCATACGCATCATATAAGCTAATAAAAGCTTTGAAGGATGAAATTGGTATACCTATACATCTTCATACACATGATACTAGCGGTAATGGTCAAGCTACTTTAATGAAAGCAATTGAAGCAAATGTTGATATTGTTGATACTGCTATAAGTTCAATGTCTGGTCTTACCTCTCATCCAAGTTTAAATGGTTTAGTTGCATTATTAGAAAGACATGACAGAGCAACAGAGCTTAACTTAGATAACCTTCAAAATTTAAGTAACTATTGGGAAGATGTCAGAGGGTTCTATAGTGGATTTGAGAGTAAGATGATTGCTAGTAGTACTGAAATATATAAACACGAGATGCCTGGTGGACAGTATAGTAATCTTATGCAACAAGCTTCTGCTGTTGGCCTAGGAGAAAAATTCGAGGAAATAAAAGAAAAATATGCCACTGTTAATAAAATGTTTGGAGATATCATTAAAGTTACCCCTTCCTCTAAGGTAGTTGGTGATATGGCATTATTTATGGTTCAAAATAACCTTACAGAGGAAGATGTAATATCTAAGGGCGAACAATTGTCATTCCCAAATTCTGTAGTTGAATTTTTCCAAGGGTATTTAGGTCAACCTTATGGTGGTTTCCCAGAAAAATTACAAAAAATCATTTTAAAAGATCGAGATTTTATAACTTACAGACCTGGAGAATTATTAGAACCAGCTGATTTCAAAAATACTGAAAAAGAATTAAAAGATAAATTGAATAGAGATATAACTCAGCATGATATTTTATCATATTTATTATATCCCAAGGTTTTTTTAGAATTCGAAGAACACCTAGCTGAATTTAGCAGAGTAGTAGCTTTAGATACGCCAACATTTTTTTACGGTATGGTCTTAGGTGAAAAAATAGCTGTAGAAATAGAGCAAGGTAAAACACTAATTATTAAGCTTACACAAATTGGTAAACTGCATACCGATGGTACCAAAACAATTTACTTCGAACTTAATGGCGTGCCAAGAGAAGTTGTAATTACTGATAATAATGCAAGTATTGCAGTCCTTAAAGTTTTAAAAGCAGAAAAAAATAATCCAAATCATATCGGTGCATCAATGCCCGGTAAGATTTTGAAGCTGCTTGTAAAAAAAGGTGATAAGGTGAAAAAAGGTCAGAACATTGTTATAACTGAAGCAATGAAGATGGAAACAACTATACAGTCCTCCTTTAATGCAATAGTTAAAGAAGTATATGTTAGTCCTGGCGACTTAATAGAAGCCAACGATTTACTAATTGAATTGGAACAAAATTTAAAACCAACGGAATAAAAAAAGGTGATAAACTATGGATTATAATTTAAAAATAGGTTTAAATGCAAAAAATAAACTTATAGTTACTTATAATGATACGGCTAAAAATATAAATAGCGGGCTTCTTGAAGTACTTTCGACTCCATCTGTAATTGCTTTAATGGAGTCGTCAGCCGTTGATGCAGTTCAACATCACTTGCCTGATGGATTTAGTACTGTTGGAACCTTGGTTGATATTAAACATATTGCGGCAACTCCAATAGATATGCTTATTACGTCTCATGCTGAACTAATTGAGATTGATGGTAGAAAACTTATATTCAAAATACAATCCTTTGATGAAAGAGAATTAGTAAGCGAAGGAATTCATGAGCGATTTATCATCGAAAACGAAAAATTTCTAAAAAAAGCTTATAGTAAATAAGAAAAAGCGATGTTATAAAAACATCGCTTTTTCTTATACTTGCATATCTTATTTACTTTAACTAATCAATATTAAAATACTCTTTTATCGAACTTTCAAGACTCATAGCAACATTATCTTGAAATTTTGGAACTAGCATTTTTTGTTCCTCGTAGCGATTAGATAAATATCCTACCTCTATTAATGCTGCTGGCATATGAGTATATCTAATTACCCTAAAATCTGCCTTTTCTATACCATTATTGATAAACCCAGTAGACTCTAATAAGTGTTTATGCACAATATTTGCAAGACTTAAGCTGTAATCTCTACCATAATATGTTTCATAGCCATTTATCGTTGAATTATAAGGTAACGAATTGTGGTGAATTGATAAATAGATATCAGGGTTTAAACTATTAGCATAATTAATTCTATCAATTAGTGAAATATATACATCCGACTCCCTTGTTAAATAAATCTGAATATTTGGCTCATCTTTTAATAATTCTACTAACTTTAAAGTAATATCTAGATTTAATTTCTTTTCATATGTACCTGCATATCCTATTGCACCAGTGTCTTTACCACCATGCCCCGCATCAAGAACCACCTTATAAATATGTGGTTTTAAACTTAATACAAAAGAATTTTCAATAATAGTAGCTTTATAATCAGCTCTATATTTTAAATCTAATACAACTCTAACTTTATTTGGATCTAACTCATATTGTCTATATGTAATATCCTTTACAATTACACTCTTAGTAAATTCAGGTAGTACTAAACTCTCTGTAGAAATATAATTAAAATCAATTATCAAACGCGCTGGATTATCTGATTGAAATATTTTATAATCCTCCAAATTATTCATTGTAGAATTAAATGAAAGGTTTTCATCATAGACAATTGTACTTAAATCAACATCATTTGAATCAATTTCTACTATTTCCTTACCTGTTAATACAATAACCGATTGCGAAGGACCATCCCAACTAACCTCAGCTCCGATTGCCTCAGCGACAATGCGAACTGGTAAATAAGTGCGTCCATTCTCTATTATTGGTTCTACATCTATTGCATTTTCCTTGCCATTAATCCAAATTTTTGGGATTCCTATCTTAAACTTAATACTAAGATTTCCCTTTGACATGTAGACTGTTTGTTCTTTTTCAATCCATAATACTTCATATCCTAGATTTTCCGAAAGTACTCTAATCGGAACTAGTACTCTGTTAGAAGAAGAAACGATTGGTGGCTCATCACTATATATTGGCCAACCATCAATAATAATTTCTAAAATAATTTCATCAGCTAATACGTAACTAGTCGAAATAATTATGAAAATTAATATAAGCAATACAATCCTAAACTTATTCATTTATAAACCTCTCTCAATTGTATTTCTTATATATTAAGACGACCAGAATATCTAATAGTTGCGTCACCATTAATATAATCATGATTTATATATTTAATTATTTTTTAGTCGTGACTACTTTATTATAGATGTATTCCTAACTTTTTATATTTTTTTAACCCTAGGCAATATTTTTCTTAGATTAATTTTTATATCCTTTTTCCATGTGTTTTTGTCCTTCTCGTCAAATTCTTCAAGGAAACTAATTACTTCTTTTGTTAACTGTGTTGGAGTGGATGCTCCTGCTGTTACTGCTACTTTGTCCTTACCTTTAAGCCATTCTATATTTAATTCTGACAATTCTGCTATACGATAAGCTTTAACTCCAGCTACTTCTTCAGCAACCTTTGCCAATCTGTTAGTGTTATTACTTTTCGGATCACCTACTACAATAACAATATCGCAATCCTTAGATTGTTCAGCAACTGCCTCTTGGCGTGTTTGAGTAGCCATGCAGATTTCATTATAAACCTGCGCCTTAGGATACTTTTTGATAGCCTTATTCATAATGTGCGCAATATCCCATTGACTCATCGTTGTTTGATTAGTAATCAGAACCTTGTCAGGATTTATTTTTAGTTTTTCAACATCATCTTCATTTGTTATTAAATGAACATGTTCTGGAGAAACACCAATAGCGCCTTCTGGCTCTGGATGACCATTTTTCCCAATATATATAACTTCATAACCACTGTTTGTTTTGCCCTCAATTAAAGCATGCGTCTTCGCAACGTCTGGACAAGTTGCATCAATAATAGTAAGACCCTTTTCTTCAGCTTTTTTTCTCACTTTTGGTGATACGCCGTGAGCTGTAAGGATAACAGTACCGTTTTCAATTTTATCCAATAGGGACAATCTATCTTCCCCTTCTAATGAAATAATCCCTAATTCATTAAAAGCTTCTACTACATATCTATTATGAACTATCATCCCTAATATATATATAGGTCTTGGAATATCTTTATCTAAAGCCACATTTTGAGCTAAAACAACTGCATCCACTACCCCATAACAATAACCTCTCGGTGAGATTTTTTTTACCTTCAATTAAAACCCTCCAATCATAAATAGCGAACTACTCTTCATTCCTAATACAATCTAATTCAGAGATATATGGTTTTATGTCAATTAAATAACTACCGTTTAAAGCGTCAAGCCCTTTAACTATGATTACATTTTCCTGTTTATCAATAATCTCCGCTATACAAAAAGCTATTGGATTTGGACGATTTGGAGAACGCGTGCTAAAGACCCCTTTTTCCTCATCTAAACTTGATGGTGTTGTAGTTAATAGCTTCGTTCGAATTGATTTGTCCTGCCAATATAAAATAATTATATATTTTAGTTTATCTATCTCTTTTAATCCTTCATTAAATTCTTCAAATATCTTTATTTTCTGTAATTCAGCCGATGATCGCCCTTGTTTTGGTGCCTCACCCTTATGTGTATAATTACTATATATAATTCCAATTGGTTTAAGTTTCATAAAATCTCACTCGCCTCTATTTTCCCCAATTATTTTTTTATTTGTTTTAAAACATTAGCCATCTCAATCGCACTTAATCCTGCATCCCATCCTTTATTTCCAGACTTAGTACCTGCTCTTTCGATGGCCTGTTCTATTGAATCTGTAGTTAATACACCAAATATTATAGGTATATCTGTTTGTAAGCTTACATTTGCTACTCCCTTTGCAACCTCAGATGAAACATACTCAAAGTGAGGTGTTGCACCACGAATAATTGCTGCCAAAGTAATAATAGCATCATATTTTTTAGTATTAGCCATTTTTTTTGCAGACAATGGTATTTCATAACCACCTGGCACCCATAATTCATCTATATCCTCTTCATTTACACCATGTCTTACTAGTGAGTCTTTAGCTCCACTTAATAATTTGCTAGTAATAAACTCATTAAATCGGCCAACTACAATGCCTATTTTAAGACCATTCCCTATCAAGTCACCTTCATATTTTTTACCCATAATATAATCTACTCCCTTTTCTATTCTATTGATATTTATATTTAAAGATTTAATATATGTCCTAGCTTTGACTCTTTTGTTTTTAAATATCTTATATTTTTACTATTTGGTTCTATAACAATTGGAACTCGCTCAACTATTTCTATGCCATAACCCTCAAGACCTTTTATTTTACGAGGATTATTAGTTAACAATCTAATTTTACCTAATCCTAAATCCTTCAATATTTGAGCTCCTATTCCATAATCTCGTAAGTCAGCTGGAAATCCTAATTCGTGATTGGCCTCCACAGTATCAAATCCTTGTTCTTGTAAATGGTATGCCCTTAGTTTATTTAATAAACCGATTCCTCTTCCTTCTTGCCTCATATATAGTAGAACACCACTATTCGCCATTTCAATTCTTCTAAGTGCCTCATGCAATTGGGAACCACAATCGCAAAGCTTTGAAGAAAGTACATCTCCAGTAAAACATTCCGAATGCACTCTAACTAAAGTCGGGAACTCTTTATTTATCGTTCCTTTTACTAACGCAATATGTTCCTTATCATCAATTTCGTTTGTGTATGCTATAGCTCTAAAATCACCAAACTCAGTTGGAAGATTAACTTCAATCTCCTTTGTAATTAATACTTCCGTAGCTCTTCTATATTTGATTAAATCTGCTACCGTTATCATTTTTAAATCATGTTTTTCTGCAACGATTTTTAAATCAGGAACTCTTGCCATCGTTCCATCTTCATTAATAATTTCACAAATTACCCCTGCCGGATAAGAATCACATAATTGTGCAAGATCAACTGTTGCTTCTGTATGACCTGCACGACGTAATACTCCTCCCTCTTTAGCAACGAGTGGGAAAACGTGACCAGGTTTACGAAAATCACTGCTTTTTGAATGTGGGTCAATTAAAGCTTGGATTGTTTTCGAACGTTCATATGCTGATATACCGGTTGTGCTTTCAGCATTATCTATCGATATTGTAAACGCAGTACCATGTTTATCCGTGTTTTTTTCAACCATTTGTGTTAATTCTAATTCCTTTGCTCTTTGTATAGTTATTGGGGCACATACTAATCCTCTCCCCTCTTTTATCATAAAATTGATAATCTCAGGGCTTGCTTTTTCTGCAAGAGCAACGAAGTCTCCTTCATTCTCTCGGTCTTTGTCATCAACTACAATTATTGCCTTACCCATTTTCAATTCTTCTATTGCTTCTACTATAGTGTTAAACAATCTTTTTCCCCCTTACTAAAAACCATTTTCTTTAAGAAAATCTTCCGTTATATTTTTATTTGCTTTTTTATCAGAACAATTTAACAATATGCTTTCTACATATTTACCTAACAAATCTACTTCAATATTTACAATTTTACCTATATCTTTATCAAGTAAGTTTGTATTTTGTAATGTGTGTGGAATAACTGATACGGTTAGAAAATCTTTTTCTAATTTTACAATTGTAAGACTGACTCCATCAATTGCAATAGAACCCTTAGAAATTACATATTTTAATAAAGAAGAATCAAGCTTAAATTTTAAATATATTGAATTATCTAATGCTTTCCTATCAACTAAGGTAGCTACTCCGTCAATATGCCCTGCAACAAAATGTCCACCAAATCTATCGCTAGCCTTCATTGCTCTTTCTAAGTTTACTTTACTTCCAGCTTTTAATTCCGCTAAACTTGTCTTATATAATGTTTCTGGCATTACATCAACGGAAAATAAGTTTTTATCAAACATAGTAACTGTTAAGCATATACCATTTACAGATATACTATCCCCAATACTAACATCAGATAGTACCTTTTTTGCTGAAATTGTTAAAATCATCGAATCTCCAGAATGTTTAATATCTTTTAATAATCCTATTTCTTCAATCAATCCAGTAAACAAATGTACCCTCACCTCTATACTACATAATTTCTTATTTCCAAACATAATCTTCGCCTTTTACCAAATGGGATAGCCAGTTATACATATATCCTCGCTAAAGCTTTCTAATGTTACATTAGATAGACGTATCGCCTTATCCATAGCTGAAACACCTTCACCACCAATACTAGTTAAAGATAATTGTCCCCCTACTAACTTTGGAGAAATAAAACAAACATATTTATCAATTAATCCTTCATCGAATAAACTTCCAATGATTTTAGAACCCCCTTCAACTAATACTGAAGTAATCCCCATCTCACCAAGATTACTTATAACCTCTTGAATTGCTACTTTTTCATCCCCACTTGTAATAAATACTTTAACATCAAGACTTTCTAATTTACTAATCTTCTCCTTTTGTGCACTACTAGTTGTAAATATCCACGTAGGCGCTTTTCTATCTGTTATTACTTTTGCATCAATTGGAATTATAAGATTTGTATCGATAATTACTCTTATTGGATTTAATCCTTGCGGTATGGAACGTACTGTTAATTGCGGATTATCTACTAAAATAGTTCCTATTCCAACTAATATTACGTCAGTTTCGTGTCTTAATTGATGTACATAATTTCTTGATTCGTCTGAAGTAATCCATTTACTACTTCCTTTATATGTAGCAATTTTACCATCCAATGTCATAGCTGTTTTTACTGTAATAAAGGGCTTATGAGTAGTTATATATTTATTAAAATCTTCATTTAGCTGTTTAGCTTGATTTTCGTAAACACCTACTTGAACATCAATATTTGCTAATTCTAAAATTTTAACACCGTTTCCAGAAACTAAAGGATTAGGATCTAATGTAGCTATCACTACTCTTTGTATTTTCTCCTTAATAATCCTTTCAACGCATGGAGGTGTTCGCCCATAATGACTGCAAGGCTCTAAGGTTACGTATAATGTACTATTTTCCGCTAAATCGCCAGCCATATTTAAAGCTTGAATCTCCGCATGCTCTTCACCTGTTTTTAGATGCGCTCCAATACCAACAATTCTTCCAGCATTAATTATAATCGCAGCAACTACAGGATTAGGGGACGTTTGTCCTTTAGTTATTTTAGCCAAATCAAAAGCTAATTTCATATATTTTATATCATCCATCTATTTTCACTCTTCCTTATAAAGTATAAAAAACCCTAAATTTTATAAGATTCAGGGTTTTGGCAACATAAAATATAACAAAATAAATAAAGATCATAACTAATTCATTTTGTTTCTTCTTCTACCATCCAGACTCTAACTGTCGGTTTTGGACTCTCACCAAATCAGCTAACTATTGTATAGTTAGGTCGCGGACTGCAAGCTAGTTACTTGATAACCGCCGGTAGGGAATCTCACCCAACCCCGAAGAATATTAATGCTATATTAGCAATATTTAGTTTTAATATCTTGTTAATTATATAGGAAAACAATTAATTTTGCTACTTTTAACTTCATAAAATAAATTAGTTTATGATAGACTTCTCTACAACATTCTAATTAAAACATGGTACGCCTTTTTGATTACATATTACTTTTTCATTACCACACGATGGGCATAGCCATATATCCTTATATAATTTTTTATCGAAAATCGTATCACAATCTAAGCATCTTAGTTGACACTTCTTAACAACATAGTTACCACCACTAATATTTATTGCTTTACCTTCAAACAATGCGTTAGCTACCTTTTCCCTTGCACATGATAAAATATTTTGAAATGTTTGTCTTGAAACATTCATTTTATCTGCACATTCCTCTTGGTTTAGCTTAACTACATCCTTTAAACGCATAGCTTCCAATTCCTCTATGTTCAATATTATTTCTTCAAATTCGCATCTCTTTTTTTGATATGGAACAAATAACGTATTTTCTGGAAAGCTTTCAACTTTTCTGCATTTCTTCGGCCTAGACATAATATCACCCGCTGATAATATACTTTTTATAATCTTAATAAAATATGATTATCTTTTAATCTTTTTAACATTCTTTTTCATGCATATGTTCATTACAAACACTTCCAGTTGATTTTATACTTCCATCTATATAGAGACCTATTACATCATCGCATAAACCACTTGTGCCAACGATAACTTCAATACCATTTTGTTCAAATAAGTTCTGTGCACTACTACCCATACCACCCGAAATTATTATGTCAACATTATTTTCCTTTAGAAAAACAGGTAGGTATCCAGGTTTATGTCCAGGATTATCAACAAATTCTTTCTTCACCCTAAGACTATCTTCAACCTCATATATTGTAAACCCTTGGCAATGGCCAAAATGTTCACTAACTAACTGACCATCACTCGCAATAGCAACTCTCATAAATATTCCTCCTATTTAATCATTTATTTTTGCATATATTTCTTGATCTCTTCCCACATTTCTCTAATTGCTTGATTAGCAGTACTCTCTTTATAGTAAATAACCGGCCTCAACTCATTAATAGAAGTTCTAACTATATCATCGAATGGAATTTCTCCCACAATTTCAATGCCTTCATCCTTACAATATTCATTAATCTTAGTAGCCATATCTAAATTTATATCATATTTATTAATACAAACCAATGTTATAACTTGGAAATGCTTTGTAAGTTCAACCATTCTTTTTAAATCAGCTAATCCAGATTTAGTTGGCTCAGTAACTATTAATGCCACATCACAACCTGTAATTGAGGAAATTACAGCGCATCCTATGCCTGGCGAGCCATCAATAATTGTTAAACTATTATCCTTAGAATATCCCTTAGCATTTTCACGAATCTTTGAAACTATTTTCCCAGAACCATCTGCCCCTATTTCCATTTCAGCTCTTGATATAATTCCGTTATCAATTTCATTTATATACAATTCTGCAGTTTTCTCATCTATTAAAGATATTGCGTTTTGATTACAAACTAAAACGCAAGTTCCACATCCTTCACACTTTAAGGAATCAATATTAATATCCTCATCAATAGCATCAAAATTGCAATAATTCCTGCATTTCCCACAATATAGACAGATATCTTTATTAATAATTGCTTTTTTCGAACTATAAAAATCTTCTTTTTTTAGTTCTTTGCCCTGATAATATAAATATAAATTTGGTGCATCAACATCACAATCTATGCTTATAACTTCTTCGGATAATTCTATCAGACATGTAGCTACAGTTGTTTTCCCTGTTCCACCTTTACCACTTAAAACAACTAGTTCCATTAAAATACCTCCTTAAGCTTCAGCGCAATGTCCTCAAAAACTTTCTTGTAATCATCCAATTCAATTAGCATTTGACCATTTGAGTACGCTTTAGCAGCTGATCTACTATAAGGTATTTCTCCTAATACGATTATCCCTTCTTCAGAGCAATAGTCGCGAATTAAAGTGTCACCCTCAATATTTTTGTTAATAACCAACCCCATTTTTATATCAAATTCTTTAACTAATTTTACAGCCATTTTTAAATCATGTAATCCAAATTTGGTTGGTTCAGTAACAAGTAATGCAAAATCAGTGCTATGCAATGAATTCACGATATTACAAGAAGTACCCGGTGATAAATCTAATATATTTAATCCTGTTGTTACATCTTTTAGTAATTCCTTTATCACAGGTACTGCCATCGGCTCTCCAATATTTAGTATTCCTCTTTTACAAATAGAATTATTATATTTACCTTCCTCTATTACACCAATTGTTCTTTCCTTATATGTTATTGCTCCATACTTACATACATATTGACAAGCACCACAGGCATGACATAATTGCTCAAATACTAATATCTCTTTCCTTAAACGTGCCAAAGCCTTAAATTGGCAAACATCAACACACTCATTACATAACGTACAGTTATTACTATTGATAACTGGATATTCAACTAAGACATCCCTTGATTTTACTTCGGTTGGTTTTAAGAAAATAAACCCGTTTGGTTCTTCAACATCACAATCAATATAATTTGCGTTCAAAATCGTCGCTAAATTTGTTGCTACAGTTGTCTTACCTGTTCCACCCTTGCCACTTAATATTCCAATATTTAATCTATTTAATTTGCCCCCAAGTTCTTCTGCTTTAAGATCCATGATGAGCAGGACCTGCTTCCTCTATTTCATTTAAAATTCCATTATTATAAGCCTCAAACACCTCTGATACTGGTTTGCATTCCGAAGTAAGCATTTTTATGCCTGCCTTGTTAAATAATTTGTAAGCATTAGGCCCTACCTTCCAACTAATTAATACGTCAACTCCTAAGTTTATTACTTGCTGAGCTGCCGCAATCCCTGCCCCACCTTCAGCATTCTTTGCTTCATTTTCTACAAAACTTATTTCCCTTGTTTCTGTATCATATATTTGATAATAACTACCTCTTCCAAATCTTGTATCCATTAAATCAGTACTGTTCATTCCTGTAGCGGAAACAGCAATCTTCATTTAAATTCCTCCTTGTTCTTTAATTGTTAAAATAAATTATATTTGGCATATGCTATTTATATTTTAATTTTGTAAATTCGTTTTGTCAAATTTATAACTATAAATTTACATAAATATTCTAATTAATAAAATAAACAATAAAAAAAAGCCCCTAATAGGGGCAATTTTTCTTTAAGTTTATGCAGAAACTGAAGCTTTGCCTTCAATTACATCTTTTTTAGGAGCCCAAAGTTTATCTCCAGTAATCAGTAAAACAATTAGTAAAGCACCACAAACAATTGGAGCAATCCAAAACATTGATGTTTCACCTGAATTAATTGTATCCATATAAGCAAGTGGAGTAGAAGTCATTAAAGGAAGAATACCTCCAGCTATACCTAGTAATAAAACCCAACTACGACGGTATATAACTCCCAATGTGAAAACTCCCCATCCAACTGCAACTATCCAATTTAATTGTTGAGTCATAACAAAAAGTGGCATTGGACTACCATTCATATACATTGTACCCATTAACTTATTTAGAGATGCAGTACCACTCATAACATTTAGTACCATAGCTATACCACCTAATGTTGCTAATGTGGTAATCATTTTTTGTTCCTGTTTAACATATACAAGCAATATTAACCATGTAATGAAAAATACTAAGAACAATGGTAAATATCTTAAAGGAAAAGCAATCATTAAAGGCCATACAATAGCCATCCACGAACCTGCTAATCCTAGAACAATTGCTATCAATGAAAGCTTCATGCTCCAACTTTTTTTAGTAAAAAATCCATATGCTGCTACAACTAAAGCAATTCCGGCAATCATAATTAAATCACTCATAACTGGCAATAACCACGTAACAATTTTAACTGCTGGCATATTACCTACTTCTTTATACCCAACTTTTAGTTCAGGATATGCAACCAAAAAATTATTCCATGCAGAAATAACTGTAAATATACCAACAAGTAAAACTAATATTCCACCTACTAAACTTCTCTTGTCCAATGATTTTAAATTCATTAAGTAACCTCCTAATAGATATTATCTTTAAATGTAACTACAACTCATAATACATTTCTTTATTCACAAAGTACTTAGTTCCTTAATTATATTAAATTAAGGATTAGGGAATTTGTAGAGAATAATGTTCTAAAGTCAAAAGTAAAAATAGATTAAAAGAAAAAAGTCTAAAAGAACAAAAAAAAAAACAAAATGCTATCACTTAGAATTGATAGTACTTTGTTTTAAATTTACCGTCCATGACTTTTGTCAAGTTGACTATATAAATATAAATATAGAATTATATTTATATTTATATTTATATTTTTTTATTTTTAGTTATACTAATATATATTTTTTTGTTTAACCTGCAACATTAGCATTAGATTGCAAAGTGGATTCTTCTTTTACCCAATGCTTATCCCCTTTAACTAATAGAACAATCAAAAGTACTGTACTTACAATTGGGCCAATCCAAAATAAAGAAAATTCACCTGTTTCAACTGTATTTGTATACGCAAGTGGTGTACTACCGATTAAAGGAAGAATACCACCTCCGAAGCCCATAATTAATGCCCATCTCTTACGATATATAACTCCCATTGTAAATGCTCCCCATGCCACAGCTGCTATCCAATTTAATTGTTGTGTAACCATAAAAAGCGGTGAAGCACTACCAGATTTAAGTAGAGTTCCTACTATTTTATTAACCCCTGCTGTACCATCCATAAAACAAAGTACCATAGCAATTCCACCTAAGGTAGCTAAGACGAAATTTTTCATATCAATTTTGTAAACATATAATAGTAATATACACCAAACAACTAAGAATGTTAAGAATAATGGTAGGTATACTGGAAAATATGAAATCATTAGCGGCCAAACAAGTGCCATCCATGTTCCTAATAATCCCAATACACA
>CAZSSR010000011.1:0-16757 GCA_964609605.1 uncultured Bacillaceae bacterium
TAAGGTGTACATAAACTCGCATCTAGTTTTGAAGGCGCAATTAAAAAGCGCACTTCAAATAAGATATTTTTTTTACGAAGAAATCCACAGGAGAAATGTTGAAAAAAATATTGACAAGATGAATGAAGTTTGATTAAATAAAGTCACGTTTTACGACGATATCAAACGACATACATCAATAATCCTGCAAAAGTGACGAAAAGCTTTGCATATAGTTATTATTACTTTTGCGGGATTTAAATGTCTGGTGATGACGGCGGAGGGGACACACGCGTTCCCATCTCGAACACGACCGTTAAGCCCTCCAGCGCCGATGGTACTTAGACCGCAGGGTCTTGGGAGAGTAGGACGTTGCCAGGCAAAAGAAGAAGCAACTCATGATTTATGAGTTGCTTTTTTATGTTTAAGTGGATAGTTATAATTATCTTTTAAATTAATACACAAGAAATCTTGACATTTTATTAAGAAAAGCTTAAATATAAGGTGGTACACTTATACAGTAGTTTAGAATGGAGGTATGAGGTTTATGAGTAAAATGAAAATTAATTTCTTTTTAGATCTTTTGATAGTAATTGTTTATTTATTAATAATGGAACCTTTGTTTACAGGAATAACATTGCATGAGTGGATTGGACTTGGGGTAGGGGTAGCTTTTATAATCCATATTTTATTACATTGGAAATGGGTAGTTGAAGCAACTAAAAGATTATTCAAAAAGTTTCCGAAAAAAGCAAAATTAAATTATTTATTAGATTTGTTAATGCTAATTGGCTCTTTTTTCATTATTCTAAGCAGTTTTTATATAGCTAGAACAATTGATTTTAGTTGGCTTGGGCTTGGGTTTGGTGTTTACAGCTTTACATGGTTTCAAGTACATGTAGCATCTTCCTTTTTAGTTTTAATTGTAATAGGGATACATATAGGATTACATTGGCAATGGACAACGTGTTCATTCAAGAGAATATTTAAGATTAATTACAAGATACCTTCGATTATAAAATTTCCTTTGCTTATTTTGATTATTGGCTTGGGATTATATTCAATTAATTATATTAATCTATTTGCAGTTTTAGAAAGATCATTTTCAATTATTAATCCAGTGTATTCACCTTCTCTTACGAAGGGTCATGGAGGTGGTCGAGGTGGTATCCATTCATTGACTTCTACCACAGATTCAACATCAATATTGGCTTATCTTGGTATTACCGCGCTATTAACGGTTATAGTTTATTATATTGATCTTATTATTAATAAAACAACTAGGGCAATGAGAAAAAGGGCTTAAGGGTTAGAACTTATATTAGGTAATATTTAGGTTGGTGATGATAATTGTGAGTAAGTTAGAAACGAATTTTAATTTAGACATAGCCATAGTCTTATTATATTTATTAATAATGGAACCAAAATTTACTGGTTTAGTATTACATGAATGGATAGGCTTATGCGTTGGTATAATGTTTATTATACATATATTAATGCATTGGCAATGGATTGTTGAAGCTTCAAAGAGATATTTCAAAAAATTTCCTAAAAAAGCAAAATTAAATTATGTGTTAGATATTCTATTGCTAATAGGATCGGGTGCTATTCTTTTAAGTGCATTTCCTATCTCTAAAAAGATTGGTTTTGCATGGTTGGGAATAGGCGGAGATATTAGTATGTGGCAACATTTACATGTAGCATTTTCCTTTTTAACCTTGTTTGTTATTGCAATACATTTAGGCTTACATTGGAAGTGGACGATAAATGCTCTTAATAAAATTGGACAATTTGATATTAAACGATTGTCTAAACCTTTAAAAGGCTCATTCATATTAATCGTGGTGATTTTTGGCATATATTCATTTAATTATGTTGATTATTTCAATACAATAAAGAATAACTTAGTATTTGAGGGACAATATATTGTTCAACCTAAAAATACTACCTTTTTAGACGATAATATATCTAAATTAAACAGTATTACAATTTCATCTGAGAATGAGAATAGCAAAGTTAAAGGAGCCCGTGGTGGTGGAGGCGGAAGAGGTTCTGGATCTGGTTATCCTTCATATACCGTAACAACAGATTCAACATCTATACTAGCCTATTTTGGATTATCAACTTTAATTATCTTGATAGTTTACTACTTAGAAGTGTTAGTTAATAAGATTAAAAGGAGAAAAAGAATTTTGTTGATAAAACCTGTTAATAAAACTTGTTAATAATGTTTAAATTATTAGCAAGTTTTTTTTTATTATTAGATGTTAGTTTGGCTATTAATATTAGCGTTAAAGTATTACAATTAGATATATATAAATTAAGAAATAATTTTAGAACCATTACAATAACTTTATTGAATGTGGAGGAATAACATGTTAGCTATTACAAGCGCAAAAATTAATACTATAACACAAGGTGTTATAGAAAAAGGCACTATTTTAATTGAAGAAGGTAAGATAAAAGCAATTGGAGAAAAGATAGAAATTCCTTTAGACGCTCAAATAATAGATTGTGCTAATAAATGGATTAC
The DNA here is from genome assembly GCA_964609605.1 of uncultured Bacillaceae bacterium. GTDB lineage: Bacteria > Bacillota > Bacilli > Tepidibacillales > Tepidibacillaceae > CAZSSR01. The sequence continues at coordinate 2,513 of CAZSSR010000011.1, forward strand.
ACCAGGATTAATCGATGCACATACTCATCTTGGTGTATATGAAGAAACAATCGATTGGGCAGGTGCTGATGGCAACGAAATGACCAATCCATCAACGCCTCATGTACGAGCTTTGGATGCTATAAATCCTTTGGAACAAGGGTTTATTGATGCTTATAAAGGCGGTGTAACTACTGTTCAGATTATGCCAGGAAGTGCTAATGTTATTGGTGGAGAAATGTCGATATTAAAGACGTATGGTCGTGTAGTTGAAGAAATGTTAGTTAAGGAATTGTCAGGTCTTAAAGTGGCCTTTGGCGAAAACCCAAAAAGAGTATATGGTGAAAAGAAGCAAATGCCTTGTTCTAGAATGGGAACCGCAGCTATATTAAGAGAAAACTTAACTATGGCTAGAAATTATCTTTTAAAACTTGAAAAAGGATTAATTGATGCAGATAAATTACCAGACAAGGATTTAAAAATGGAAACACTTATAAAGGTGTTAAAAAAGGAAATACCGCTAAGAGCTCATGCTCACAGAGCAGATGATATAATAACAGCTATTAGGATTGCTGAAGAATTTGATGTTAACATTACATTAGAGCATTGTACTGAAGGGCATAAGATAGCAGATATCATTTTTAGTAAAGGTTATCGTGTAACTGTTGGACCAACAATATCTAGTCGCTCAAAAATTGAACTAGGTGAGATGGGTTGGCATACACTAGTCGAATTAGAAAAAGCAAATGTACCTTTTTCAATTATTACAGATCACCCAGTAATACCGATTGAATATATTATTTTAAGTGCAGCTTTAGCTATTAGAGAGGGAGTAAGTGAAAAAACTGCATGGGAATCGATAACGATAAATCCTGCTAGACATTTGGGTGTTGAGGGTAAGGTAGGATCACTTGAGGTGGGTAAGGATGCTGATATTGTAATTTGGTCAGGGAATCCTTTTGATTACTTAACTAGGGTTGAAACAACTATTATTGATGGTAAAGTAGTATATGATAGAAATAAAGTATCTTAATTATTCGTGTTTATATTGACACTTTTTTAAAGTAAAGTTAAACTTAAAGTATTAATAAAAAAAGAATAATTGTCTCGTATAAAATCAGGGATATGGCCTGAGAGTGTCTACCTAGTAACCGTAAATTACTAGACTATGAGTGAAAGTGAACCTAGGGCTTCTTAACAAGGTAATTATAATTTACTTTAAGACCGAGTGGTTCAAGCATACCTTATGGATGCTACACCGAAGGGATAAAAGCCCAGGCGGGTAGGTTTCTCTCCTCTTTTAGAGACCTACCCGTTTGGGCTTTTTATTTTAGGATATAATATATATAAAATACTAGGAGGGCATCTGATGAATAAAGTTTTAATAATTATGGGTAGCGATTCTGATCTGGATGTTATGCAAGGTGCAATGATTGCACTTAAAAAATTAAATATTAGTTATGAAGCACGAATATCCTCAGCACATAGAGTACCAGAAAAAACTGCAATAATGGCTAAGGAAGCTGAAGAAAATGGTTTTTCTGTTATTATCGCTGGTGCTGGCTTAGCTGCTCATTTACCAGGTGTACTCGCTGCTTATACGAATTTACCGATAATTGGTGTGCCAATAATGGGTGGTGCATTAAATGGTGTAGATGCTCTTTATTCGATAGTTCAAATGCCTAAGGGTATTCCAGTTGCTACAGTGGCTATTAATGGAGCGTACAATGCTGGAATTTTGGCAGGGCAAATAATCGCTTTAAATGACAAAAATGTAGCAGAAGGATTAACAATATTGAGAAGTGAAATGGCAAATGAAGTAGATGAAAAGGATAAGAAGTTAAATGAAATAGATGCACTTATATATATCGAAAATAAATTTTCTAAGGGTGGTGGGAAATAGATGATTAATCGATATTCACGACCAGAAATGCAGAGCATTTGGACTGAAGAAAATAAATATCAGTCCTGGCTTGAAGTAGAAATTCTAGCAGATGAGGCTTGGGCGGAATTGGGCGTTATACCTAAAGAGGATGTTCTAAAGATTAGGGAGAACGCTAAGATAAATTTGGATAGAATATTAGAAATAGAAGAGGATACAAAGCATGATGTAGTTGCCTTTACAAGGGCAGTATCAGAGACATTGGGAGCTGAATCTAAATGGGTACATTATGGTTTAACCTCTACAGATGTTGTAGATACAGCGCTTTCCTATCGGATTTCACAGGCTAATAAAATAATATTGAAAAATCTAGAGGATTTTTTATTAATCCTAAGAGATAAAGCTATTGAACATAAATATACGATTATGATGGGACGGACTCATGGTGTTCATGCGGAGCCTACCACATTTGGGTTAAAATTGGCTCTTTGGCATGAAGAGATGAAGCGAAATATAGAGAGGTTTAAAAGAGCAGCAGATGTTATTGAATACGGTAAGATATCAGGTGCTGTAGGAACATTTGCGAATACTCCACCTTTTGTTGAAGAGTATGTGTGTAAAAAATTAGGACTTAAGGCTGCACCTATTTCAACACAAACACTTCAAAGAGATAGACATGCTGAGTATATGGCTACCATAGCCTTAATTGGTACGTCTTTAGAAAAGTTTGCAATAGAAATTAGAGGATTACAAAAAACTGAAATACGTGAAGTGGAAGAATATTTTAGCAAAGGGCAAAAGGGTTCATCAGCGATGCCACATAAAAGAAACCCAATTGGTTCTGAAAATATTACGGGCTTGTCTCGCGTTTTACGCGGATATATGTTTTCTGCATATGAAGATGTTCCTTTGTGGCATGAACGAGATATATCGCATTCTTCTGTTGAGCGTATTATAATTCCTGATGCAACAATATTGATTGATTATATGCTAAATCGTTTTGGAACAATAGTGAAAAACCTTACAGTATTCGATGAGAATATGCTTAAAAATATGGAGAAAACATATGGATTAATTTTCTCGCAAAGATTATTATTGGCACTTATCGATAAAGGAATGAAACGTGAAGATGCATATGATTTAATTCAAAAGAGAGCGATGCAGGCATGGGAAGAGAAGAAACCTTTTAGGGAATTAATTTTACTAGAAGATAAAATTAATACGGCACTTAATATTGAAGAAATCAATGAATGTTTTAATCCGCAATATCATATTAAGCAGGTTGATTATATTTTTAATAGATTAGGTTTGGTTTGAAAAAAACGTGCAGGAGAGTGGATTAAATGCTGAAACAAGAATTGCTTTATGAAGGAAAGGCTAAAAGGGTTTATAAAACAGACAGCCCAAATCAATTTTGGATAGAATATAAAGATGATGCTACTGCTTTTAATGGGGAAAAACGAGGTACGATTGTTGGTAAAGGTGAATTAAATAATCGTATTAGTGGTATCTTTTTTAGAATGCTTGCTTCTATGGGTATTAAAAACCATTATATTAAAGAGATTTCATTAACTGATCAATTAGTTGAAAGTGTCAAAATACTTCAGATTGAAGTAGTTGTACGGAATATTGTAGCTGGTTCATTAGCAAAGAGGCTTGGCATTGATGAAGGAACATTGTTAAGACACCCAGTAGTGGAATTGTATTATAAGGATGATGCACTGGGCGATCCACTCATTAATTCTTCTCACGTTTCAGTTCTTGAGCTTGCAACTCCAGAAGAAGTAGAACAGATGAAGAGTATTGCGTTGAAGGTAAATGATATATTAATTGATTATTTAAAAGATAAAAAATTATTGTTAGTTGACTTTAAATTGGAATTTGGGATTAACAGTGAAGGTGAACTAATTCTGGCTGATGAAATCTCTCCAGATACTTGTCGTTTTTGGGATGAAGACACGAAGGAAAAATTAGATAAGGACCGTTTTCGTAGAGATTTAGGAAATGTCGAGGATGCATATAAGGAAATATTAAAGAGAATCGGGGGAGAAAGCATTGTATAAAGCTAAGGTATATGTGACTTTAAGGGAAGGTATTTTAGATCCACAGGGCAAGGCTGTGCGAGACTCACTTATATCATTAGGATATGATGAAACGAAGGAAGTAAGGATTAGCAAGTTTATTGAGCTGGAATTGGATGTAGATAAATACGATGTTGCTGAAGAAAGATTAAAGGAAATGTGCGAGAAATTATTAGCAAATACTGTAATAGAAGATTTTAGTTTTGAAATAGAAGAGGTGAATTTATGAGATTTGCAGTCATTGTTTTTCCTGGTTCAAACTGCGATTTAGATTGTTATCATGCGATAGAAGATGTATTAAAAGAAAAAGTTGACTATGTATGGTATAAAGAAACGGATTTATCAGGATATGATTGTATTATTCTCCCTGGTGGTTTTTCTTATGGTGATTATCTTCGTTCAGGAGCAATCGCGAGATTTTCCCCTATTATGAAAGCAGTTGAAAATGCCGCTAAACAAGGAAAATATATTTTAGGGATATGTAACGGATTTCAAATATTACTTGAAGCAGGGTTATTACCTGGTGCGATGAAAAGGAATGAAAACCTTCAATTTATCTGTTCAACAGAGACGATTGTTGTTAATAATAATCAAACTATTTTTACAAATTTATATAAGCAAGGTGAAGAAATTAAAATACCAATAGCACATGGTGAAGGAAATTATTACTGTGACAAAAATACTTTAAAAGAATTAAAAAACAATGACCAAATAGTGTTCAAATATAAAACTAATCCTAATGGCTCAATCGAAGATATTGCTGGGATTATTAATAAAGAGGGTAATATATTAGGAATGATGCCTCACCCTGAAAGAGCATGTTCTGATCTCTTAGGTTCAGCAGATGGGAAGAATTTATTTTTATCTATATTAAAGAATTGGAGGGGAAATAATGAAGCATCTTGAACCGTCCTCCGAGGAGATAAAAGAACAAAAAATATATAAAGAATTAGGTCTTACAGATGCAGAGTACAATCGAGTTGTCGACTTAATAGGTCATTATCCGAATTTTTTAGAAACGGGTTTATTCAGTGTAATGTGGTCTGAACATTGCAGTTACAAAACTTCTAAATCTATTCTAAAAAGATTTCCTACAAAAGGTGAACATGTTCTTCAAGGACCTGGCGAAGGAGCGGGAATTGTTGATATCGGTGATAACCAAGCCGTAGTATTTAAAATAGAGAGCCATAATCATCCTTCAGCTATTGAACCTTATCAAGGAGCAGCAACTGGAGTTGGGGGAATAATCCGCGATATTTTTTCAATGGGTGCAAGACCTATCGGATTGCTTAATTCATTGAGATTCGGTCCTATAGAGGATGAAAAGGTAAAGTATCTGTTTAAAAATGTTGTAGCCGGCATTGCTGATTATGGGAATTGCATGGGAATACCTACTGTAGGTGGTGAAGTAATTTTTGAAGAAGCGTATAGAGGTAATCCATTAGTAAATGCAATGTGCGTAGGGATTATAGATCATGATAAAATTCAAAAGGGTGTAGCTAAGGGTGTTGGTAATCCTGTATTGTATGTTGGAGCTAGTACAGGCAGGGATGGAATCCATGGTGCTACCTTTGCCTCTGAAGAATTAAATGAAACATCTGAGTCCAAGAGACCTTCCGTACAAGTTGGTGATCCATTTATGGAGAAGCTCTTATTAGAAGCAACACTGGAGTTAATAGATTTAAATATTATTGAAGGAATACAAGATATGGGAGCAGCTGGGTTAACAAGTTCTAGTTCAGAAATGGCAAGTAAAGCAGGAACGGGAATTGAATTAGATTTATCACAAGTGCCTAGGCGTGAATTAAATATGACCCCTTATGAGATAATGTTATCAGAGTCTCAAGAGAGAATGCTTATTGTTGCAAAAAAGGGTAAAGAAAATGAAGTTAAAAAAGTTTTTGATAAATGGGGATTATATTCTGCAGTTATAGGAAAGGTTACAAACGATGGACAGTATCGCATAATTGAAGATCAACAAATTGTTACTGATATACCTGTTAGTGCTCTGGTTGATGAAGCACCTGAATATAACATGTCTAGTGAAGAACCGACATATTATTCAGTAAATCAATTACTTAAGTCAGATATCAATCAAATAAAAATAAATAATTTAAATCAATTATTAATTGATATGTTATCAACAGCAAATATTGCAAGTAAAGAGTGGGTCTATCGCCAATATGATCATATGGTAAGGACTAGTACAGCAGTAAAACCAGGAAGTGATGCCGCAGTTATTACGATTAGAGGAACAAAAAAAGCTTTAGCAATTACGACTGACGGTAATGGTAGATATATTTATCTTGATCCGTATGTTGGTGGTGCGATAGCTGTTGCTGAGGCTGCTCGAAATATCGTATGTTCTGGGGCGACACCGTTAGCATTAACCGATGGAATCAATTTTGGGAATCCAGAAAAACCTGAAATATATTGGCAGTTTGAGAAAGCTGTTGATGGGATGTGCGTTGCATGCAATACACTGGGGACACCAGTAATAGGTGGTAACGTAAGTTTTTATAATGAAACTAAAGGAAAAGCAATTTACCCAACTCCTATAGTAGGTATGGTAGGATTAATAAGTGATCTTAAACATATTACAACGCAAGGGTTTAAGCATATTGGTGACCGTATTTTATTATTAGGTGAAACCTATAATGAATTATCGGGTACAGAATTTCAAAAAATAATTTTAGAGAAAACTGAGGGTAAACCACCTAACATAGATTTACAAATAGAAAAGAACACTCAAGACGTGGTATTAGATGCTATAAAACTTGGGTATGTACAATCTGCTCATGATTTAAGTGATGGAGGATTAGCGATTGCTATAGTTGAGTCATGCATCTCTGGTAACTTAGGTGCGAGCATTGATATTACTAGTAATTTAACTGTAGAATCATATCTATTTAGTGAATCACAATCTAGAATTTTATTATCTGTTTCTCCTAAAAACGTTGAAAATATTATGAAAATTGCAAATGATAGAAAGATAAAATGTCAAGATATTGGCGTTGTTGTTTCAGATTATTTGGAAATTGATTATTGTGATGAGCAACAAGTAATTAATTTAGATATTACTACTATTACTAAAGCTTGGAAGGAAGCGATCCCATGCATGATGAGCTAATATTTGATAAGATGAGTGAAGAATGTGGTGTGTTTGGGGTTTACAATCTTAAAGAAGCACCACAATTAATATATTATGGATTGCATGCTCTACAACATAGAGGACAAGAGAGTGCTGGAATTGTAACTTCAGATAATGGGAAGTTCACTTATCATCGAGGAATGGGACTTGTAACAGAGGCTTTTGGCGATAAGGAACTTAATAAACTAGTTGGAACGAAAGGGATTGGACATGTTAGATATTCAACAACAGGTTCGAGTTCTTTGCAAAATGCACAACCATTAGTTTTTAATTATCGTGGTGGGGAAATTGCTCTTGCAACGAATGGTAATCTTGTAAATGCTAGGCAAATTCGTCATCAATTAGAAAGACAAGGCTCTATTTTTCAAACAACAAGTGATACTGAAGTTATAGCACATTTAATAGCACGGTCCATGTATGAAAATATTGAGGATGCCGTAAAGGAAGCGTTAAGCGTTATAAAAGGGGCTTATGCGTTATTAATTATGACCAACGAAAAAATAATTGCAGTGGTTGATCCAAATGGAATAAGACCATTAGCTTTAGGACAATTAAACGGTGGTTATATTGTTTCTTCTGAGACATGCGCTTTTGATGAAGTAGGTGCTATTTATTTACGTGATATTGAGGCGGGAGAGTTCTTAGTATTTGAGAATAACGAAGTGAAATCACAAAAATTTACAATGCAAACCAGAAAGGCAATATGTTCATTTGAATATATATATTTTGCAAGGCCTGACAGTGATATAGGCGGTATTAATGTCCATCTAGCTAGAAAAAGATTAGGAAAAAGATTAGCTCAAGAAAGCCCGGTAGATGCTGATGTAGTAACAGGTGTACCAGACTCTAGTATTTCAGCGGCTATAGGTTATGCGGAGGCTTCGGGTATTCCATTTGAATTAGGGTTAATAAAAAATCGCTATATAGGAAGAACCTTTATCCAACCAAGTCAAGAGCTTAGAGAAAAAGGGGTAAGAATGAAACTCAGTTCCGTTCGGAAGGTAGTGGAAGGGAAAAGAGTTGTAATGATTGATGACTCTATAGTTAGAGGTACTACTTGTGGAAGAATAGTAAAATTATTAAGAGAAGCTGGGGCAACAGAGGTACATGTAAGAATAAGCTCACCCCCTGTGAAAGAACCTTGTTTTTATGGCATCGATATATCAACAAGAGAAGAATTAATAGCAGCGAATAAAAGTATAGAAGAAATAAGGGAGTATATAGGAGCAGATTCGCTGGAATTTTTAAGTGTCGAGGGTATGGTTGATTCTATTGATAATAATAACAATAATGGTTATTGTTTAGCTTGTTTTGATGCCGATTATCCAACAGACGTTTTTCCAAATAATTAGCACTAGAGGGGTGATAATGGTGAGTGAAACTTATAAAAATGCAGGTGTCGATATCGATGCTGGTAATGAAGCCGTAAATCGAATGAAGCAGCATGTTAATAAAACATTTAGAAAAGGTGTTAAAACTGGGATAGGTGGATATGGCAGTCTTTTTGCTTTAGAGAACAAATACGAAAAGCCTGTCTTAGTTTCAGGAACGGATGGGGTTGGAACAAAACTAAAAATAGCCTTTGAGATGAACGTTCACGATACTATTGGGATAGATTTAGTGGCAATGAGTGTTAATGATATTATTGTGCAGGGTGCCGAACCTTTATTTTTCTTAGATTATATAGCTACTGGAAAGCTTTTACCAGAACAGGTGGAAAAGATTGTCGAAGGAATAGCTGAAGGTTGTATACAAGCTGGCTGTGCGTTAGTTGGAGGAGAAACAGCTGAAATGCCAGGAATTTACAATAACGGAGAGTATGACGTTGCTGGATTTGCTGTCGGAGTTGTTGAAGAAGATAAAATAGTAGATGGAGCTAATATTGAAAAGGGCGATATTCTAATTGGATTAGCATCAAATGGACTTCATAGCAATGGGTTCTCCCTAGTTCGACATTTATTTTTTACTGAAAAATCCTATCATATTAATGCCTATATACCTGAATTAGAAAATAAATTAGGCGATGAATTATTAAAGCCGACAAGAATATATGTTAACACTATCTTAAAACTTTTAGAAAAATACTCAATTAAAGGGATGGCGCATATTACGGGTGGAGGATTTATCGAAAACATTCCTAGGGTTTTACCAGATAATCTTCAAGCAGAGATAAAGTTAAATTCGTGGAAAGTACCACCAATTTTTAATTTGCTTAAGGAAATTGGTGATATGGATAATTACAATTTATATCGAACCTTTAATATGGGGATAGGTTTTATTTTAATTGTTAAAAAGGAAGATAGCGAAAATATTATTAAATTAGCAAACGAACTTGGTGAAGAGGCTTCAATTATTGGCAAAATTACTAAAGGTAGTGAAGGAGTAGTCCTGATAGATTAAAACTAATTAAGTATCTAAGATTTTAGGAGCTGAATAATGGATATGAGGAAAATTGCGGTATTTGCGTCAGGCAATGGTACTAATTTCCAAAGTTTAATAGATGCCCAAAAAAATAAATCATTAGCGGGTATTATTTCTCTTTTAGTATCTGATAAACCCTTTGCTTATGTGAATATAAGAGCTAAAGAAGAGGGTATTTCTACCTTTACATTTGATCCTAAACAATATATGAATAAGGAAGCATATGAAATTGATATTGTAAGTGTATTACATGAGATGGAAATTGATTATATTGTTTTGGCAGGATATATGAAGCTTATTGGTCCAACCTTATTAAAAGCTTATAAGAATAAAATAATAAACTTGCATCCTTCATTATTACCGTCTTTTCGTGGTATAGATGCAATAGGACAAGCTTTCGATTATGGCACTAAATATACTGGCGTAACAGTGCACTTTGTTGATGAGGGAATGGATACAGGACCGATAATTAAGCAAAAAGCTGTCTTTATTGAAGATGATGACACGATAGAAACTCTGACAGAAAAAATACATCAAGTGGAGCATCAGATATTACTTGAAGCAGTAAATATGGTTCTATCTGGTAAGCTTGTGTTAAATAATAGAAAAGTAATAATAAGGGAGGATGAGTAAGGAATGTCAGATAAAAGAAGAGCATTATTAAGTGTTTCTGATAAGCAGGGAATTGTTGATTTTGCTAAGGAACTTATTAGTAGAGACTTTGAGATAATATCAACAGGTGGAACAAAAAAAGTTTTAGAACAAGCAGGGCTTCAAGTTATTTCAATTTCTGAGATAACTGGATTTCCAGAGATAATGGATGGCAGACTAAAAACGCTGCATCCTAATATTTTTGGGGGACTGTTAGGCATTCGTGATAATAAAGAACATATGGAACAATTAAAGGAACATAATATTTCTTTAATAGATTTAGTTGTTGTTAATCTCTATCCCTTTAAAGAGACTATTTCTAAGCCTAGCGTTACATGGAAAGAAGCGATAGAAAATATTGATATCGGCGGACCTTCAATGCTTCGAGCTGCAGCAAAGAATTATCAAGATGTGACAGTAATTGTTGATCCTGATGATTACTTAGTAGTTTTAGAAGAATTATCAATGAATAATAGGGTGAGTATCGAAACGAAAAAGAAATTAGCTGCAAAGGTGTTTAGGCACACTGCTGCATATGATTCATATATAGCACAATACGTGACGGAGCAAGTTGAAGAGATATTTCCAGATAAGTTAACCTTAACCTATGAAAAGGTACAAGATCTTAGATATGGTGAGAATCCACATCAAAAAGCAAGCTTTTATAAACAAGATTTAATAAAGCAAGGGCTACCACTAGCAAAACAGTTACATGGTAAAGAACTATCATATAATAATATTCAAGATACGAATGCAGCTTGGCAAATTGTTAAAGAATATAAGGAGCAACCTGTCGTTGTTGCAGTTAAACATATGAATCCATGCGGAATAGCGGTAGGGAAAACATTGTTTGAAGCATTTAATAAAGCATATGAGGCTGATCCAATATCTATTTTTGGTGGAATAGTTGCTACTAATCAAGAAATTGATCAAGAAACGGCAATGCTACTAAAGGAAATATTTTTAGAGGTAATAATTGCTCCAAAGTTTTCAAATTCAGCAATAGAGATTTTATCAGCAAAGAAAAATATTCGCTTATTACAATTAAATGGCGAACAAAAATATAACGGATTAACAAAAACGGTTTCAGTATTAGGTGGATTATTAATTCAAAATGAAGATGAAAAAGAGTTAAATGATGATGCAATTAAAGTAGTTACAAAACGTCAACCAACAATGGCCGAACTAGAACAGTTAAAATTCGCTTGGAAAGCAGTAAAACATGTTAAATCAAATGCCATTGTTTTGGCTAAAAATAATCAAACTATTGGTATTGGAGCAGGTCAAATGAATAGAGTAGGAGCTGCAAAAATAGCTATTGAACAAGCTGGGGTAAAAGCAGATGGCGCTGTTTTAGCTTCAGATGCATTTTTTCCTATGAATGATACAGTTACTGAAGCTGCCAAAGCTGGAATTACAGCGATTATTCAAACAGGTGGTTCAATTAAGGATGAAGATTCAATAATTGAAGCTGATAAGCATGGAATTGCAATGGTGTTTACCGGAATACGCCATTTTAAACATTAATAATCGGAGATAGATGTAAAGGATGGTTACATATGAATATATTAATAGTAGGTCAGGGTGGTAGAGAGCATGCAATTGTACAATCATTAAAGAAAAGTTCTAAGGTTGAAAAAGTATACTGTGCACCAGGTAATGGTGGTATAAAACGTGATGTAATATGCTTAGCTATAAAAGAAAACGATTTTCAAGGCTTGGTAGATGCAGTAGAAAAATATGAAATAGATATCACATTTGTAGGACCTGAAAATCCATTATTAGACGGTATTGTTGATTATTTCACAGAGCAAGGATTGCTTATTGTTGGTCCTAATAGGCTCGCGGCCGAAATTGAGGGAAGCAAATCTTTTGCCAAGGAGTTAATGAAGGAATATAATATACCTTCTGGAGAATATCAGGTTTTTGACTCTGCTGAAAAAGCAATAGCTTATGTTAAGGAAAAGGGTACGCCGATTGTTATAAAAGCGGACGGACTTGCGGCGGGGAAAGGTGTTATCGTAGCACATAAATTAGAAGAAGCGTTAAATGCAATTAATGATATGATGAACAATAAAGTTTTTGGACAAGCTGGGGAGAAAATAGTTATTGAAGAGTATTTAGAAGGCGAAGAATTAACTGTGATGGCTTTTGTTGATGGTGAAACAGTCTTACCGATGGTACCAGCACAAGATCATAAGCCAGCATTTGATAATGATTTGGGACCTAATACAGGTGGGATGGGTGCATATTCTCCAGTACCTCAAATGAATAAGGTGCTATTAGAAGAGGTCTATAATACTATCCTAAAACCTATTGCTAATGCGATGGTTATAGAAGGGCGACCCTTTAGAGGTATTTTATATGCTGGATTAATGATAACCAATAAAGGTATTAAAGTAATTGAATTTAATGCGAGATTTGGTGATCCGGAAACACAAGTGGTTTTACCTAGATTAAAGACGGATTTAGCGGATATATTATTGGCTATATGTAGTGGTAGTCTTGATACAATAAAATTAGAATGGAATGACAAATCGGCTGTTTGTGTCGTTATGGCTTCTAGTGGATATCCAGGAAATTATCCGAAAGGATTACCTATCAAGATTAATCAATTGCCAGAAGGTACACAGGTTTTTATAGCGGGGGCAGAAGACCAAGGGGGACAATTAGTTACTTCTGGTGGTCGTGTTTTGGGTGTAACCTCATTGGGAGATAATATTAAGGAAGCTAAGGAAAGAGCATATATTGGCATTGGAGAGATTAGCTTTGATGGAGCACATTTTAGGAAAGATATTGCTAATAAAGCGATTAGATAAAGTTTTAAGTTAGACACTAGCTTTTTTTTAGGTAAAATATTATAGTAAAGAAGTTGCTTTAAAAATAGATAATATAATTGATCGTAGGAGAAGGTGTAATTAATGCCAGCCAATGTACATGAAATAGAACTTGATGGTAAAAAAATAATATTAATTGGAACAGCCCATGTTTCGAAGAATAGTGTTGATGAAGTTAAGGAATTAATTGAATCTGAAAAACCAGATACAGTATGTGTAGAATTATGCAAATCAAGATATACTTCTATTTATAATAAAGATAATTGGGCGAACATGGACATTGTAAAAATTATTAAAGAAAAGAAAACAACAATATTTTTAGTTAATCTTATTTTATCTTCTTATCAGAAAAAGATGGCTAAACAATTAGGTATTAAAGCAGGTCAAGAAATGGTACAAGGGATTGAATCAGCAAAGGAAATCGGTGCGGAATTAGTCTTGGCTGATCGAAATATAGATGTTACTTTTAGAAGGATTTTAGGTAGCCTAAGTTTTTGGGATAAGATGAAACTATTAACGCAATTAATCTACAGTATGTTTTCTAATGAAACAATAACTGAAGAAGATATAGATAGGTTAAAATCTGAGGATATGTTAGATTCGGCATTAAGCGAATTAACAATTAGTATGCCAAAGCTAAAAGTACCTTTACTTGATGAAAGAGATAAATATCTGGCTCAAAAAATTAAAGAGGCACCTGGTGAAAAGATTATTGCTGTTTTAGGTGCAGCGCATCTTCAGGGTGTTATGAAAGAAATTTATAATGAAAATGATCTTAAAGAGCTAAGTAAGTTACCTAAAAAAAAGAAAATTAGTAAAGTTATACCATGGCTTATTCCCATAATTATTCTTGCTTTAATTATCTCAACTTTTTTCTTCAATAGAGATGCAGGTCAGCAGCAGATTGTTAGTTGGATATTATGGAATAGTTCATTTGCCGCTATAGGAGCGATAGTTGCACTAGCACATCCTTTATCAATTATAACAGCGTTTATAATTGCCCCATTTAGTTCATTAAACCCTTTTTTGGCTGCTGGTTGGTTTGCGGGTTTAGTAGAAGTACTTGTGAGAAAACCTAATGTACAAGATTTTGAAAACATGCCTGAGGATATTTTGACGATTAAAGGATTTTGGAAAAATAAGGTCATTAGGGTTTTGCTTGTTGTAGTTTTTGTTAATATTGGAAGTGTGGTAGGCACATTTGTGGGTGGGACTGATATTGTAAGAAGATTTTTTGAGAATA
>CAZSSR010000012.1:0-16670 GCA_964609605.1 uncultured Bacillaceae bacterium
AAGGTTGCAGGATTGGATTCACTACCCGGAGCAGGTGCGGAAATATTAGACGATAGAACAAGGTTGAAAATTAGTGCAAACAAAGGCTCTTGGAAAGATTGGGTTAAGGTTATGACCACAGCTAATAAATTAGGATTGACTACCTCAGGAACAATGGTTATTGGACTAGGTGAATCAATAGAAGAAAGAGTATTACATTTAATTCGACTTCGTAATGCTCAAGATGATTCAAAAGGATTTTTGGCATTCATTCCTTGGACCTTTCAGCCTGATAATACCGATATTAAAGCAGATAAGGTTCCTTTTGAGGATTATTTAAAGGTAGTTGCTATTAGTCGATTAATGTTAGATAATATTCCAAACATACAAGCTTCTTGGGTTACGGTAGGTGCTGAAGTGGGAAAAACCGCACTATCATATGGCTGTAATGATTTCGGTAGTACTATGATGGAAGAAAATGTTGTTTCTGCAGCTGGTACAGTTTTTAAGGTAAACACAAATCAGATAATTGAACTGATAAGAGAAGCTGGCTTTACACCTGCCCAAAGAAATACTAAGTATGAGATATTGCACATTTTTGAAAAAGGAGAAAGGGTAGTTAATGATTTTTTTATGTAATAAATATTTTAAAGATAGTATCACATAACTTGACTTTGTAAGTAATTTGTATTTATAATATTCTCAATATAAATAACTTAATATTTTAAGCTGTGAAAAGGACATGAATAATCGAAAACCAGTTACATAAGAGAGTGAATCATTTGCTGAAAGATTCTTAACTAGGTTTGAATATTTACCACCTTAGAGCTGTAATAGTGAATATTTAGTAGCTACTTACCGGTATTATAATCGTTATTATTTATGA
Source organism: uncultured Bacillaceae bacterium (assembly GCA_964609605.1). GTDB lineage: Bacteria > Bacillota > Bacilli > Tepidibacillales > Tepidibacillaceae > CAZSSR01. The sequence continues at coordinate 866 of CAZSSR010000012.1, forward strand.
GTGTCTATTTTGTATGTAGACAGAATTTGGGTGGAACCACGGCGTGAATATCGTCCCATAAGGGATTGTATTACATGCTTTTTTTATTGGAAATTAAACTTATTATTAAGGAGTGTTAAAAATGGATAAAATTAATATTACTTTTCCTGATGGTGCAACAAAAGAGTTTGATAAAGGTATAACAACTGAAGATATCGCCTTTTCTATTAGTCCAAGCTTAAAGAAAAAAACAATAGCGGGTAAAATTAATGGAGTATTAGTCGATATGTATTTACCTATAAACGAAAATGCTTCTTTAGAAATTATTACAATAGACAGCCAGCAAGGATTAGAGATTTATCGCCATAGTTCTGCACATTTACTAGCTCATGCTATTCATCGTCTTTTTCCAGAAGCTAAATTTGGAATAGGACCGACGATACAAGATGGTTTTTATTATGATATTGATTTTTCCGAATCTTTTACACCCGAAGATTTAGAAAAAATAGAAAAAGAAATGAAGAAAATTGTCAATGAAGACATCTCTATTAAGAGGATTGCTATATCAAGGGATGAAGCTTTGAAAATGTTTGGAGATATTGGAGAAGTATACAAAATGGAATTGATTAATGAATTACCTGAGGATGCAGAAATATCAATATATAAGCAAGGTGATTTTATTGATTTATGTAGAGGACCGCATTTACCTTCTACTGGAATTAAAGCATTTAAGCTACTAAGTATTGCTGGTGCTTATTGGAGAGGTAATTCTGACCGACAAATGTTACAAAGGATATATGGAACTTCGTTTATAAAGCAAGCAGATTTAGAAGAGTATCAAAATTTTCTTGAAGAGGCAAAGAAACGCGATCATCGTAAACTGGGCAAAGAACTTGATTTATTTAGTTTTTCGGAGGAAGCGCCAGGTATGCCGTTTTATCATCCAAATGGAATGGTAATAAGAAATGAGTTAGAAAATTTATGGAGAGAAGAACATAGAAAAGCGGGGTATCAGGAAATTAAAACTCCAATTATGATGAATCGTCGTCTTTGGGAACAATCCGGGCATTGGGAACATTATCACGAAAACATGTATTTTACTAAAATAGATAATATAGATTTTGCAATTAAACCAATGAACTGCCCTGGTTCTATGCTAGCTTATAAGACAAAGTTGCATAGTTATCGTGATTTACCACTTCGTTATGGAGAATTGGGATTAGTACATCGTCACGAAATGTCTGGGGCTTTAAATGGTTTACTAAGAGTTAGAAATTTTACTCAAGATGATGCGCATTTATTTGTAAGACCTGATCAAATCGAAAAAGAGATTGCAGGAGTAATTGATTTGATTGATAAATTTTATACAATATTCGGTTTCTCTTATCATGTAGAGTTATCTACGCGCCCTGAGAAATCGATGGGATCTGATGAATTATGGGATCAAGCTATTACCTCTCTTAAAAATGTTTTAGATGATAAAGGGATATCATATAAAATAAATGAGGGCGATGGTGCTTTTTATGGACCAAAAATTGATTTCCATGTATCAGATGTATTAAAAAGGACTTGGCAAATAGGTACAATTCAATTAGATTTTCAGATGCCAGAAAAATTTGATTTAAATTATATTGGGGAAGACAATCAAAAACATACACCTGTAGTTATCCATCGAGTAATATATGGTTCAATGGAACGTTTTATAGCTTTGTTGATTGAGCATTATGCGGGGGCATTTCCAACATGGTTGGCGCCAGTTCAGGCGATATTATTACCTATAGCACAACCTCATTTTGAATATGCGAGTGAAGTATATATGCAAATGCAACAAGCTGGAATTAGAGTTCAATTAGATGTTCGCAATGAAAAAATTGGGTATAAGATACGCGAAGCGCAGTTACAAAGGATTCCTTATATGTTAGTTATAGGTGATAAGGAGGTAGAAAAGAAGGAATTATCAGTGCGTAAGCTTAGAAAAGGTGATTTAGGTGCGAAATCTTCAGAAGAGGTTATTAAAAATATATTAGAAGAAATTAATAGCAAGTCGTCTGAATAATAATTGACAACTAGAATTAATTTATGTTAGTATAAATTGTTAAAGTAAATTAACTAACAAAGCAGAAGCGCCCGCTTCTCACCTTATCGACAAAAGTTGGTGGGTTAATATTATTTATTAATGTTAAGTGTGGGCGTATTATGTCTACACTTTTTTGTTTTTAAAAAAATATTATGGGGGTGAAGGATTATTAGTAAGGAACATTTAATTAACGAAGAAATTCGTGCAAAGGAAGTTCGTGTCGTTGGTTCTGAAGGTGAGCAAATAGGTATTTTGCCCCTAAAAGAAGCATTAAAAATGGCTGAAGATCAAGATTTAGATTTAGTTGTTGTTGCTCCACAAGCGAAACCGCCTGTGTGTCGAATAATGAATTATGGGAAATTTAGATATGAGCAAACCAAAAAGGAAAAAGAAGCACGTAAGAACCAAAAAATTATTAATACTAAAGAAATAAGATTAAGTCCAACTATTGATGAAAATGATTTTCAAACAAAACTTAAAAACGCTCAGAAATTCATCAATTCTGGGGATAAAGTAAAATTCTCAGTACGTTTTAAAGGGCGTCAAATCGCACATCAAAGTATTGGTTTTAAAATATTAGAACGTGTTGCAAAAGAAGTGGAAGATATTTCTATTATTGAATCTAGGCCTAAACTAGAAGGTAGAAATATGATAATGATTGTTACGCCTAAATAAACTGGATTAACTGGAGGTAATATATATGCCAAAAATGAAAACTCATAAGGGATCTGCAAAAAGATTCAAAAAAACAGGTAGTGGAAAGCTTACAAGAGGAAGTGCTTTTACTAGCCATCTTTTAATAAATAAAAGTCAAAAACAAAAACGCAAGGCTCGTAAAGGCGGATTAGTAAGTAGCAGTGATCAAAAAAGAATTAATCAAATGATAACGTATCTATAGAAATAGATATTAGATATAGGAGGGAATTATTATGCCAAGAGTTAAAGGTGGATATACAAGTCGCCGTCGTCATAAAAAGATTTTAAAATTAGCAAAAGGGTATTTTGGTTCAAAACATAGATTATTTAGAACTGCAAATGCTCAAGTAATGAAATCGTTATTATATGCTTACCGTGATCGTCGTGTACGTAAGCGTGATTTCCGTAAATTATGGATAACAAGAATAAATGCAGCTGCTCGTATTAATGGAATATCATATAGTAAGTTCATGTATGGTCTAAGAGTAGCTGAAGTAGATATAAACCGTAAAATGTTAGCTGATTTAGCTGTAAATGATCTAAAGGCATTTTCGGAATTGGCTGAACTAGCAAAATCTAAAGCTTAATAGACTTGATAAAATGGATAATTTCTTCGTTACGTATATATCTGTGGTACTCACTTACCTTTAGTAAGCTCCGTTCCCCAGATTATATACGTGCCTTGAACTTATCCATTTTCTTAAGTCTTAATAGATTTGATAAAACGTGTTATTTCTTCATTACACGATTATATATAAATAAAAACAGTTATAATTTCCATCATGCTCAAGATGTCCGTCACCTTTTTCTGAATAAGTAGAAGTAGAAAAAAGGTGACTCCCATAAGCACACAAAGTGCACAAGTTGCGCTAATAATGCTAAAGCATTAAGTCGCACTATGTCTCACATTGATGAAAACTATAACTGCTTTTATTAATGTACACTATTGTCTATTAAGGTTAAATAAAAAGTGTTATTTTTTGTTATTGTTTAACAATAATAAAGTTGTAAATTTTTAATTAAATTATCTTTATTAAAAATTTGAGGATAGATAATTATCCTACCAGATAGTCTAGTAGGACTAAATTATTTTAAAATTAGAAATAGCTTTGTATCTCCTTCACTTTTTTATCAAATATTATATTAACTATGCTATTTATAAAAGTATTCTGTAGTTTACTTTCTTCTTTAAACATAAATAAAGCTCCCCTTTCATAAACATAATAGCCTGTTTAATCTAAAGGGAGCATAATTAATTATTCGTTTATTTTATCCAGAGATAATAATATTTTAAACTTATTTAGTTAATCTTAGAATGTTGTGCTAAAAAATAAGTTATATGTATCCTAATTTCGTTAAACAATTTAAATAATTATCAAATTCATGATTTCCTGGAATACAATCTTTAGGGTCCATACCCCTCAATATAGTCAGTTCAAGGATTAATTTATCACATTGCCCCTGAATAGTAAAATCAAAAAGATCATTTTGACCTCTTTTCTCTAACAAGATCATAATTAAGTTACCTTCCTCAGCATCTCTCCACTTAAGAACACTTAAATTTGTTACTTCTGATTTCCTTAAATATTTTTTGTCATTTTGTTCAGACGTATCTTTATGAAATTTTTTCTCTTCCTCGTTATAAAGTTTGTCTAATATACTTTTATCTTCAATCTTGTAGATTTTTACAACATTCTTAACATCATAATAAGGGTCACTTTCTGTGAAGGTAGTTATATCTATTTCGTTAACAGAATATTTTTGTTTTAATATAAAGTCGATTTCATCGATAGAATAGTTACAAGGCAAGCCCGATTTCCGAAATTTATTATAATTTTCTTTATTTATAATAATCACCCCCCATAGAAAGAATGACCACCAACACGATTATAAACATGATAATGCAAATAATATATTCCTAAACCAATACTTATCTCTGGACCAACTGGTGTTATTCCACCCCCTGCAACTTGCGCAACAAGTTTTGCCTTTGTCTCTGATACAGACCATACATCACGATTATAAGGATCAAATGTTATTAATCTTTCGGCAGCTTGAGTTAAACTTAAAGCATTTCCTATCCATAAATCCCCATTTATTATTTTTCCCATATAATGATCATAATTGGGATTGCTTCGTAATATACTTGCAACACTAGTTACCACAGTATAAGTGATACCTGCAATGGTTACAGCTAATAATAAAGCTAACAATTGTTCTAATAAATATGTTCCTATAACCACTCCTAATGGAACTAAAAAAGCAAAAGAGGCTTTTAATTTTGTAGAATCTTGTTTAAATTTTTCACCAGTCTCAAGATCAGTATATTCTGCAATGATATCTCCCTCTAGCGTAATATCATTAATTTCTATTTTATAGTTTTTTTAATTTTTATTAGTTTTATCGGATTTTTCATTTGTCTGCAGTTTTATTTCTTGAGTTTCTTTATCCATAGTCAACGTAGCTTTAATTCCTTCTTGCTCTGTTCGGATTTTTATTTGATCAGAATTATTTACTAAAACCTCATATTCACCATTTTCTATATTACTTTTGGCAAATACATTTACTTGGAATGTATAAGTAAATAGTAATGCAATACAAACTATTAAAGAAACTATTTGTTTATAAGATATTCTAATACTCATATTTCACTCTCCCTAATAAAATTAATTATAGATTTTTTTTACAGACTTAATCTTTAAATTTTTTAACTAATTCTAACACTACTGTATGGATGTCTTCGGCCTCCTTAAGATTAAATTTTTCTGGACTTTGTAGAAATATTGAAATTAATCCAGTTATATGTGCGGTAGCTAAAGAAGTCCCATCTTCTGTAATATAACTACCATTAATGCCTGTAGTTAGTATATCAACTCCAGGAGCTAATATATCAAAATTTTTATTGGCACTGAAGTCAGCTATATTTCCATATTCATCTATTGCAGAAACGGAAATTACTTTTTCATAAGCTGCAGGATATTCTATTGAACCACCATAAGTATTACCAGCAGAAGCAACAATAATAATCCCTTCATTTATAGCTTTATTTACTGCTTCCTCTAATTCGGGTATATTCTTGGAAATACCAAAACTAATGTTTATGATATCAACTTCATTCTTTATACACCATTCAATACCATCTATGAAATCTTTCATATCTCCATAGCCATATTCGTCAAGTACTTTAACTGAATATAGTTCAACGTTAGGAGATATTCCTACTATTCCTATGTCGTTATCAATCGCAGCAATTATTCCAGCTATAGCCGTTCCATGACCTAATTCATCAACAATAGTTTCATTTGGTTTAATAGCATTGAATTCTAGCACTACCTTATCAAGTAATTCAATATGATTTTTATCTATACCACTATCAATTATAGCAACTTTCACTATTTTTGTTTGATTGTAAGAAGGTATATTTTCTTTCGTTACTTCTACTCCCCAAGGAATCACTTGTTTAGAATTAAAATCAATTTCATTTAAATTATTACTAATATATTCAATATCGTTAATGGTTTGCTCTTTTTTATAAAAATATCCATTAAAGAGAACTAAAAACAAAATTATTGAACTTAGAATAATAAAAAAGATACAGTATATTCTTTTTATCTGAGAAACACTCCTTTTTTAAGGAAAGCTGTAAATATAAATATTATCTGACCATATAATAAATATAGGTACATATTATAATATTAGGATATATATGTAAAGTATTTTTGATTAATATTTTTAAAGTAGGGACGGTCTGTGACCGTCCGCTCCACTAAAAAACTTAAATCATCCTTTAACAATATCCTAGCAATAGTTGAACAATTGTTAAAGAAAGGAAAATCCGTTCCCAAAAGGGGTCAGACCTCACCGCAAAAATCGGTGGGGTCTGACCCCTTAAATTTTGTAGCTTACCCCTAATAAAAATACCAATTATTTAGCTTTTAGCTTAAATTTATGGTACATTATTAGTATTATAAACACCCTATGAGGGTGTTTTTTGTTAAAGGAAGATTATATATGAAAATTTTATTAGTTACTTTAAATGCCAAATATATCCACTCATCATTAGCCCTTAGATATTTGAAAGCTTATAATCAAGCTGATTTTCAAGATATTGAAATTGCAGAATATTCTATCAATGAGCCGATTAGTTTTATAGCGAGTGATATTTATCAAAAACAGGCTGACGTGATTGGTTTCTCTTGTTATATCTGGAATATTGAAGAGACAGTTGAGTTAGTAGGAATAATAAGAAAAGTTATGCCAAAAGTAAAAATAATTTTTGGTGGACCAGAGGTTTCTTTTGATATTAACTATTGGTTGGATAGAGTAGAAGAGATAAATTTTATAATTTATGGGGAAGGTGAACTGACCCTTAATAAACTATTAAAATCTATCGATGAGGAAACAGATTCACAATATATTTCAGGAATCGCTTATAAAAATTGTGATGGAATAAGAATAAATCCACCGCGAGAGCTGCTTAATTTGAACGATATACCAATTCCATATCAAGATGATGATATCCAAAATCTTAAAGATAAAATTGTTTATTTTGAAGCTAGCAGAGGATGTCCTTTTTCATGTACCTACTGTTTATCATCAACAGATAACATGGTTCGTTTTTTTAGCATAGAAAGAGTAAAAGCTGATTTATTATATTTAATCAATAATGAGATAAAGATGATTAAGTTCATTGATCGTACATTTAATTCTAATAAAAAATTTGCTTTAGAGATATATGATTTTTTGGTAAATAACCATAAAGGGAACACCTTTCAGTTTGAGATAACCGCAGATTTATTTGATAATAATATGATTGAATATTTGAATAGTAAAGTACCAAAGAATTTATTTAGGTTTGAAATAGGTGTACAGTCTACTAATGAAAGGACAAATCATCTTGTTAAACGTAATCAAGATTTTAATAAGCTTAGTGAGATAGTTAAGAAATTAAAAAACGGAAAAAACATCGACATGCATATTGATTTAATTGCTGGATTACCCGAAGAAGATTATCAATCCTTTAGAAAAACATTTAATGATGTTTTTGTTTTACAACCAGAAGAATTACAATTAGGATTTTTGAAAATTCTTAGGGGCACACTAATTTGGAAAGAAATGAGTAAATATCATTATAGTTTTATGGACAAACCACCATATGAGGTTTTAAAAAACAATGTTTTATCCTATAGGGATGTTATCAGGATTAAAAGTGTAGAGCAAATACTTGATAAATACTGGAACTCACATCGTATGGATACTACGATAGAATATTTGGTAAAAGAGATATTTACTTCACCCTTTGATTTTTTTCAGGAGTTCGGTGATTATTGGGAAGAGAAAGGTTGGAGCAGAATTGGGCATCAACTAGAATCACTATTTACAAGATTATATGATTTTTTGAGTGAGCGAAAAACAAATAATTTAGATTTTATTTATTGTTTAATGAAATTTGATTATTTTTCTAATTATAAATATAAACCGCGAAAAACATGGTGGGATAATCAATTAACTAAACAAGAACAAAGTAAATATATTTCTGAGTTAATTGAGCATCCTGAACTTGTTTCAAGTAACTTTCAATTCTTGAATTTAAGTGAAAAGGAAATACATAAGCATATATTGCTAGATATATTAGATTATGATTTAAATCATTATTTATTAAATGGTGAATTACTTTATGAAAATACTTTATTAATTGTATATTATGATTTACAAGGTAAATCAAAATATTTTTATAAAGTATTACAAAAAAACAACTAAATAGTGTTTTAGTTGTTTTTTTATTTACTATATTTTTTACTTTATTCTAGTAATTTTCTCGATTTTTAAATCAGAAGCAACTTCTACTGAAAATTCTATTGTATCAACAGAGTTTTCAATTCCTTCCCAGGGTCTATAAAGGTCAAATTCAACTAAAGTTGATCCTTGTTTTAATCCTTCTAAATACCAAGTATGGATTCCGCCAGCGCCCACTATATTCTCATTATTTGTATTTTCAGTATAAGTGTCTGAAGTAACCTTAACAATATTAGTATTTTTAATAATATATTGCCACATGAATCCCGTAGTTGGATTCTCTTCTAGACTAATTACGTTGTTAATAGATGAGGATGTTTCTTTTTCTAAGTTAGCGTTAATTAGAATTACTATTCCAGCTGTAATTACAAAGATAAATATTAAGATAACTAACAATTTCTTGTTTAAACTTTTCATATATCTAAACCTCCATTTTTTTATATACATACATATATATTGACAGATCAACAATAAAAAATGTTTCATATATGTAAAAATTTATGCAATAATAATTATTGAAGATAAAAAAGATTTAAGCAGTAACGAAGATTTATGGTATATCAGAAAAAACATTCTGAAAGGAGATAAATATATGTTTGATTGGCAACAGGAAGTTGAGAGAAGAAGAGATGATTTAATTAAAGATACACAGGATTTTTTAAGAATTAAAAGCCTTTTAGATGAGAGCGAAGGAGTGGATGGTGCTCCTTTTGGGAAAGGCATTAAGGAAGCTTTGGATTTTGTATTAGATAAAGCGAGCGAGTTTGAAATGAAGGTAAAGAATTTAGAGGGGTATGCTGGATTTGCAGAGATTGGTCAGGGTGATGAATCAATAGGGATACTTTGCCATGTTGATGTAGTACCAGAGGGAAATGATTGGTTATATCCTCCTTATGCTGCAGAGATACATGATGGCAAAATTTATGCAAGAGGAGCTATTGATGATAAAGGACCTTCTATGGCGATTATTTATGCTATGAAAATTATAAAAGATTTAAATTTAAAGTTAAATAGAAGAGTAAGGGTTATTTTTGGAACTGATGAAGAGTCAGAGTGGAGAGGAATAAACTATTATTTTAAGAGGGAAGAAATGCCGACGATGGGATTTGCACCTGACGCAGACTTTCCAATAATAATCTCAGAAAAAGGTATAGGCATGATAACATTAGAGGGTGACGTATTAGATAGTGATTCTGAGAAGGCAACGGTTACAGATTTTACAGCTGGGCAAAGACCAAATATGGTTCCAGATATAGCAATAGTCAAAATTAAAGGCAATAAAGAGACATTAGAAGAAATAAAAAAGTCTTTTCTTTTGTTCTTAAATAATTATGAGCAAGGTGGGGAGATTGAAGACAATAATGTTAATGAGTTAACTATTCAATTAAAAGGAATCTCAGCTCATGGTGCAGAACCACAAAACGGAATAAACGCAGGACTAGAACTTATAAACTTTATTGTTTCTTTAGAAAAGTATATAAATATTAGGGATTGGATGAAATGGTCTGTAGAATATTTATATCAAGAAAATTTTGGCAATAAAATAGGTATCGCATATGAAGATGAAGTGTCTGGCTTTTTAACAATGAATACAGGCATGATTAATTTAAAAGATGGAAAATTAAATATTGTAATAAACGTAAGGTATCCAATTACAAATGAATATGATAAAACAATTAAAGTTTTAGAAAATAAAGCAAAACTTGCTAATTTAATAATAAGTAAATCTAAAGATACTAAGCCACATCATGTGGACAAGGAACATTTTCTTATTAAGACATTACAGAAAGTATATGAAGAACAGACAGGAAATGAAGCAAAGCTTTTATCTATAGGCGGAGGTACTTATGCAAGAGCATTAAACGTTGGTGTTGCGTTTGGAGCAATTTTTCCTGGGAAGGCAGAAACAGCTCATCAGAAGAATGAATATATTGAAATAGAAGATTTACTTAAAGCAACAGCTATTTACACACAAGCAATCTATGAATTAGCTAAGTAGAAAATATATATTAGGATAAAAAAATATTAGAGATCTTATTTAAAAAGTCTTGTGCAGGTGTATCCTTTTGGTGCTAGTATAAAGTTATTAGTTTTAATTTTGTTGACAAAAACGATTTTTTATTGTATTTTTTATATAGATTAACCAAATGGTTAATCTATATTTGTTATAAATTTTTTTTATTCTATTGTTAACTAGATGGTTAATCCTAATGGTTAAACTATCTATTTAAGAAAGGATTATGTTATGAACGAAACAGTTATTGAAAAAGAAATACTAGACGCTGCAAAAAGAGCTTTTATTAAAAAAGGCAAAAGTGGAGCTAGAATGCAAGATATTGCAGATGAAGCTGGAGTTAATAAGGCTTTATTGCATTACTATTTTCGTAGCAAAGATAATCTGTTTCAAAAAGTTTACGATGATGCAATAAAGGATTTAGGAGAATCTGTTTATAGTATTAGCTTAAAAACAAGTAGTGCTGAAGAATTATTGCGAATAATAATTGATAGAACTTTTGCTTTTCAACTTAAAAACGAAAATTTTTTACTCTTCTTTTTTTGGGAAGCAAATGCTGAAAACTATGCTGTTAGTGATGTTAATAAGAGTGCAACAAATATTCTTGGGTATTCACCCTATGACGTATTTTTACCAAAGATTAAACAAGCAATTGAAAATGGTGAGATTAAAGAAGTTGAACCATATGATTTGATGATGAATTTATTAAGTTTAATAATTTCATTCTTTCTTGCTTTTCCAATTCTTAAAACAACATTTGGCTTTTCAGAAGAACAATTAGCCGGAATGATTGAAGGTAGAAAAGAAGAAATTTTTCGTTTAATCTGGAATGATATCAAAGCGGAATAATTTTATGCACTAACATGAATGGAGGAATTTATTCTTATGAAAATCGGTATTCCGAGAGCCTTACTTTATTTTTATTATGGCCCTTTTTGGGAGAAATTCTTTGAAGAGCTAAATATTGAAGTTATTGTTTCAGATGTGACAAGTAAAGAACTTATCGACAAAGGAATTAAGCAGTCAGTTCCTGAAATATGTGTACCAATAAAGATATATGTAGGTCATGTATTAAATCTATTAGAAAGAGACGTAGATTATATTTTTGTTCCTAGAATGGTCTCAATATCGGAGGGAGAACACTTTTGCCCGAAGTTCACTGGGTTACCAGATTTACTGGTACATGGTGTTAATAATCTAAATGATAAAATATTATCATGTCATATAAATTCTAATAGTGATGATATTTCTAATTATTCTAATTATTTACCTTTAGCAGATAAACTAGGTGTGACTAAGCAACAGATAATAAATGCCTCAAAGATTGCTGGGGATTATTGGAGAGAGTTTAGAACGTATAATAAAATGGGCTACACAATTCCTGAAGCAGTAGATATATTAAAAGAGAAAAAAGAAATTAAGAAATTTGAACCAAATAAAGACACGATAAAAATTGGTGTTCTAGGTTATGTATATAATATATATGATAATTTTGTAAACATGGGTATCGTTGATAAACTACATGATTTAAATGTAGAGTTTGTTACATTTGATATGTTAGATGAGCAAGTAATTATGGAAGAAATAAAAGATATGGATAAGAAAATGTTCTGGACCTTTTCAAATATATTATTAGGTGCTGGATATAATTTAATTTCTGACGATAGTGTTGATGGGACAATTCATATTACCGCGTTTGGTTGCGGTCCTGATTCATTTATAACAAGATTATTTGAATTAAGGTCGAATAAACAAGGAAAACCTTTTATGGTTATACGGGTAGATGAACATACTGGCGAAAATCATTTACTAACAAGAATTGAAGCGTATGTAGATATGATAAGAAGAAAAAAAATAAAGGTACTTAATTAGGGGGGGGAATATATATGAGATTATCTTTTCCGCATATGGGTAGTGTAGTTGTGTATAAAAAAATATTAGAGCTATTAGGTCATGAAGTAATTGTTCCTCCTCGTCCATCAAAAAAAACATTTGATCTAGGTGTAAAATATAGTCCTGAGCATGCCTGTTTTCCATATAAAACCCTAACAGGTACGTATGTTGAACTATGTGAAATGGGTGTTAAAACTATAGTAACAAGTGGTGGGAGTGGACCATGTAGAGCAGGATTTTATCCGGTAATTCATCAAGCTGATCTTAATGAAATGGGATATGATGTTGAACTATTGGTTTTTGATTCATTTTATCAAAATAAAAAGAAATTTATGGATCTTCTTAAAAGACTTAAGGAGGATAATTCATGGGTTAAAGTAGTTAGTGTTATTAGATTCACATTTCAAATGGTCGAAGAAATGGATAGGTTCGATAAAAAAATTCACCAAAAAAGGACATATGAAGTCAAAATTGGGGAAACTGAAAAAGCTTGGACTGAAATTAAGGAATTATTCGATAAGATAACAAATAAGAAGGAATTAAAGAAAGCTGTAAAAGAGGGTAATAGAATAATTGATTCTGTTGAATTACACCCTGTCGATGAATCTAAGAGACTAAGAGTTGGGATTGTTGGTGAAATTTATGTTGTAATGGAACCATCAGTAAATTTTGACGTAGAGAAGTTGTTAGGTGAGCTTGGATGTGAAACGAACAGATCACAATATTTATTTGATTGGCTAAATTATAATTTTAAATTACCTACCATTATGAAAGGAACTAAAACAAAGTCTCATGAAGAAGAGATTTTAAAAAAAGGAGAACAGTTTATTGAAATTCCTATTGGTGGTCATGCAAAGCAATCTGTGGGGCACATAATAGATTATAAGGAAAAGGGATATGATGGAATAATTCATTTAATGCCGTTCGGATGCTTACCAGAATTGGTAACACAAAGTGTTATACCGAAAATTACAGAATTATATGATATACCTGTTTTAAGTCTGTCATTGGACGAACAAACTGGGCAGGCAAATAGTAAAACTAGAGTTGAAGCATTTGTTGATTTAATTAAAAATAGAAAAATTAATAACCATTCTGCGTAAGGAGGAGAAAAAATGAATAAGGTTTATCTTGGTATTGATGTTGGTTCTGTAAGTATAAATATAGTTGCAATAACAGAAGATAATGAAATCATATTTAGTAATTACGAACGTACAAATGGACAACCTGTTGAGGCACTTAAGAGAGGATTAAATGAATTAAAAGGAAAATTGGATCCAAAACTTGTTATTAGTGGTGTGGGATCTACTGGAAGTGGTAGACAACTAGCTGGAGTTATTGTAGGTGCTGATATAATTAAAAATGAAATTACTGCTCATGCAACAGCTACAATACATGAAGTTCCTGAGGTTAGTACTATTTTTGAAATTGGTGGGCAGGATTCAAAAATAATATTTATTAAGGATCAAATGGTTGTAGATTTTGCAATGAACACCGTATGTGCTGCAGGAACAGGATCTTTTTTGGATCATCAAGCAGAAAGGTTAATGATACCAATCGAGGATTTTGGGAGATTAGCTATGACATCAAAAAAAGATGTTAGAATTGCTGGAAGATGTACAGTATTTGCAGAATCAGATATGGTTTCTAAACAACAATTTGGTTTTTCTAAGCCTGATATAATAAATGGACTATGTGTTGCTTTAGTTCGAAATTATATTAATAACTTAGGTAGAGGTAAGAAGCTTAAACCTCCTTATGTATTTCAGGGTGGTGTAGCAGCGAATTCTGGAATTAAGGCGGCCTTTGAAAAAGAGATTGGGCATGAAGTTATAATTCCGAAGAACTTTGCCGTTATGGGAGCTTTTGGATCGGCGATATTAGCACGCGAGGAGATTGCTAGGACTGGAAAAGAGACTAATTTTAGAGGATTTGGTTCTTTAAAAACAGATTTCGAACCAACAAGCTTTATATGTAATGGCTGTGCTAATAACTGCGAAGTAATTCAAGTAAAGGTTAATGGTCAGGTAATCGCAGCATGGGGTGATCGTTGTGGTAAATGGGCTGAGAAGGTTAACAAATCTACAAATGAATTTGCTAATATAGTATAAATGAGTACTCTCTTAAAAAGTTAAATATAAAAATTAAATATTTTGCTATAATTAAACTATAACGAATTCATTAATTAAATATTTGTTATAGTTTTTGCTTTGCTAATTTTATCTAAAAGGGAGGTTCTATTTTTGGTTAAAGGACAATACATACTATCTTTAGATCAAGGGACAACTAGTTCACGTGCAATATTATTTAATAAAAAAGCAGAAATAATTGATATAACGCAGAAAGAGTTTCCTCAATATTATCCCAAAGCCGGATGGGTTGAACATGATGCAAAAGAGATTTGGCAATCAATATTAGATGTTATTAATCAATTATTAAGGAATAACTCTTCTTTGTTAGAAGGAATAGTTGGTATTGGTATTGCTAATCAACGAGAAACTACAGTTATATGGGATAAAAACACTGGAGAGCCAGTCTATAATGCAATAGTTTGGCAAAGCAGACAGACTAATGAGATATGTGAAGATTTAAAGCGAAAAGGGGTTAATAAAAAAATACGCCAGAAAACAGGATTATTAATTGATCCATATTTTTCGGGAACAAAAATCAAATGGATATTAGATAATGTACCAAAAGCTAGAGAGAGAGCGGAAAAAGGCGAACTATTATTTGGAACAATAGATACCTGGTTAATATGGAAGCTTTCTGGTGGCAAAACTCATATTACTGATTATACAAATGCTTCAAGAACAATGTTATTTAACATTCATGAAATTTCTTGGGATAGGGAGTTATTGGAACTATTAAACATTCCTGAATCAATGCTACCAGAAGCGAGACCATCTTCTGAGGTGTATACATATACTGATTCATCTCTTTTTGGTGGGAAGAAAATCCCAATTGCTGGTGCAGCTGGTGATCAACAAGCTGCTTTATTTGGACAAGCCTGCTTTGAAAATGGTATGGCAAAGAATACTTATGGCACTTCTCTTGCATTGATGATGAACATCGGGAATAAACCAATTTTATCTGAAAATAACTTGGTTACAACAATCGCTTGGGGTATAGATGGGAAAATCGAGTATGCCTTAGAAGGTAGTATTTTTATAGCTGGAGCGGCAATACAATGGTTACGAGATGAGCTACACTTTATGGAAAGCTCAACACAATCTGAAGAATTAGCTACAAAAGTTACTGACAATGAGGGAGTATATTTTGTCCCAGCATTTACAGGGTTAGGTGCTCCTTATTGGAATATGGATGCAAAGGGAGCTATTTTTGGATTAACT
>CAZSSR010000013.1:0-16025 GCA_964609605.1 uncultured Bacillaceae bacterium
TGCAGAGTTATTGATGATGATGTTTTTTTGGATCGTTCTTAATGGCAGAGGATATTGTTATTATTGCCCCTTAGGCACTTTATTAGGGTTTATAGGAAGAATTTCTGGACAGAAAATAGTTACAAATAATACAGAATGCATAGGTTGTAATCAATGCAATTTAGTTTGTCCGATGACAATTGATATTAAAAGTAAGGCTTTAAAAGGAGAGCCAGTTACTTCGCAAAGTTGTGTTGGTTGTGGTCATTGTGTGGATGTTTGTCCAACAGAAACCTTATCTTATACAACCACGTTTTTAAGTACGATTTCTAAAAGGAAAGATTTAAAGTATTGATATCAAGAAGTGGATGCTAAAATTAAAAGTAATACAAACAAAAGAATGGAAGTGTAAATATGTTGAAGTTATGTATTCTTGATGCCCAAACATTGGGGGAAGATATGAATCTTTTAAAATTTGAAAGATTTGGAGAAGTATCAATATATCAAACAACCACTCCTGATCAAGTGATTAAGAGAATTAGTCATCAAGAAATTATTATTACAAATAAAGTTATTCTGAACGAAGCAAACCTTCAGTATGCTAAAAACGCCAAACTTATTTGCGCTACTGCTACGGGAACTAATAATATTGATTTTAACTATACTCGTAGCAGAGGCATTGTTGTCTGTAATGTAGCTGGTTATTCTACGCGAAGCGTTGTGCAACATACTTTTGCTATGCTCTTTTATATTTTGGAATCCTTGTCCTATTATGATCAATATGTAAAATCCGGAGAATATAATGATAGCGAAATATTTACGAATTTGAATAAGCCATTTATAGAACTGTATGGAAAGACATGGGGTATCATAGGCTTGGGTACAATAGGGCAGGAAGTGGCTTCTATTGCTCAGGCATTTGGTTGTAATATTATCTATTACTCAACCTCAGGTAAGAATAATAATAAAAATTATTCCCGAGTGGACCTAAATACATTATTATCAAGTGCAGATATTATTTCGATTCATGCACCATTAAATGCGCAAACAGATAATTTAATTGATTATCAACAGATTAAGCTAATGAAAAGTCAGGCTACTCTTCTTAATTTAGGTAGAGGGGGAATTATCAATGAAGCAGCTTTGGCTAAAGCTTTGGATGAAAAGATTATTCACGGAGCAGCCTTGGATGTGTTGGGGAAAGAACCAATCGATAGAGCGAATCCATTGCTAAAAATTAATAATAAAGATCGACTTTTGATTACTCCGCATATTGCATGGGGCAGCCAAGAGGCACGAGCAAGGCTGATTGATGAAATATGTTTGAACATTGAGTCTTTTATAAAAGGTGAACCTAGGAATATTGTTTAATATAAAGATTTATAAAAGGTTAATATATTAAAAGTTAGAAAGGAGTATATACTGGGATATTTAAATTTCAGTATACAAGATATATATGAGAATAAATAATTATATTAGTTCAACAGGTCTTTGTTCCAGGAGAGAGGCTGATGAATTAATTAAAGAGGGAAAGGTAAAGATTAATGGTAATTTAGCTACTATTGGTGTAACGGTTTATCCAGAGGATAAGGTTGAGGTAAATGGCAAATTTCTAAAGTTAAAAGAGAAATACATATATATTGCCTTAAATAAACCAACGGGTATTACTTGTACGACTGAACGAAATATAAACGGGAATATCATTGATTTTGTGAATCATTCTGAACGTATTTTCCCTGTCGGGAGATTAGATAAGGACTCAGAGGGATTAATACTTCTAACGAATGATGGAAGTATCGTTAATGAAATCTTAAGGGATAAAAATAAGCATGAGAAGGATTATATTGTTACAGTAAACAAAGCAATTACTCCTTCTTTTATTGATGGTATGTCAAAAGGGGTAAGAATTTATAATCCTGTTAAAAATGACTATACGGTGACAAATCAATGTAAGATTGCAAAAATAGATACCAAATCATTTAAAATTACTCTTTCTCAAGGACTCAATCGGCAAATTAGAAGGATGTGTAAACATTTTGGCTATCAGGTAGTAAATTTAAAGCGTATTCGCATTATGAATATTGAATTAGAGAATTTACCAGTTGGAGAGTGGAGAAACTTAACAGAAGAAGAAGTAAGAGATTTATTAGCTACTATAAAATAAGTTTGAATATTTTGGGAAACTATAATAATTCAGGCGAAAATGCTATAATAATAGTAGAATTCAAATTACTACTATACTCCGTTTTGAACACAACCATTCAAATTAAGAATGAGTTCGGTTATTATGGGAGGATTAGCAATGAAGAAAAGGATAATGAAAATTTTAATTTTTGGAGATAGTTTAACTAATTCTACAAATTTTGCGAAAATTATTCATGAAGCGATTCCTGAAACGGAAATTATCGAGGCATTAAATGGAATAGAGGGTATAAGACTTGCGAAAACTTTTGAGCCTGATGTTATTCTAATTGATGTATCAACGAGTAAAAAAGAATGCTTGGAAATTAGTCAGATTATAAAGAAAGAAAAAGTTTTACTGGTAACACCAATGCTATTTATTACTGACTTAGAAGGAGATCGAGAATTTAGGATTGAGGCTTTAAAAGCTGGAGCAGATGCTTTCCTTTTTAAACCAATAGAAGATACGATATTAATAACACAACTAAAGTCTATGGTAAAAATTAAAGAGAGAAATATGCTTATCAAAGATCAAACTGAACAGTTAGAGTTGTTAGTAGAATACCGCACAAAAGAACTGAAACAAGAGATTGATGAAAGGAAAAGACTTGAAACTGAGTTGAGGAAAAGCGAAGAAATCTTCAAAACTTATATTAAAAAAGCGCCAATTGGTGTTGTTACCATTAACGCTGAGGGTCAATATATTGACGCCAATAGAAAAGCATGTGAGATGATGGGAGCAACAAGAGAAGAAATATTGTGCCAACATGTGACGGATTATTTTGCGGCTAATTATGTTGAAGAAGGTCTTGCAGGCTTTCGTGAACTTTTAAATAAAGGAGATGTAATTGGAGAATACAAGGTTAGTAAAGGTGATAATAAAGATTATTGGATAAGTCTTATTGGTACAAAAATTAATGACAACTGCTTTCTTGCTTTTTATATTGATATTTCTGAACGCAAGCTTTCGGAGGATAAACTTATTCTTAGGTTGCAACAGACAATTGATACAATATCAAAAATCGGAGAGCTGAAAGATGCATATACTGCTGGTCATCAAAAAAATGTTGTGTTATTGTCTTGTGCGATTGCTCGTGAAATGAAATTACCAGAAGATACAATAGAGAATATTGCGATTGGTGCGCTTATTCATGATATTGGTAAAATAAACATTCCTTTTGATATTCTCAATAAACCTGGCAAAATAACTAGTTTGGAATATCAAATATTGCAGAGCCATGTTGAAAATAGCTATGAAATAGTTAAAGATATTGATTTCCCTCCGCAGGTTATCGAAATGATTCTTCAACATCACGAGAGATTGGATGGATCAGGATATCCTAATAAACTAACAGGAGAAGAAATAATTATTGAAAGTAGAATAATGGCTGTTGCTGATGTTGTTGAGGCTATGGTGTCACATCGCCCTTATCGTGCGGCCTTAGGAATTGACGTAGCAATCGATGAGATTACGATGTACAGAGGAATAAAGTATGATAGTAAGGTTGTTGATACTTGTATCAAGCTATTTCGAGAGCTGGGATTTACATTTTCTAAATAATCTCCAATTAAACTTAAAAGGGACTAATCACTAGAATAATGCAAGATGCGCAATGGTTAAAAATTATATAAATGAATTGATTCATTATATTTGACAACCTAAAATTACTGATATACAATAAATAATTGAATTGATTCATTTATTTTTTTTAATTTTTAAGGAGGAATTTTATGTTTGTTTGGAGTAATTTTCGCACGGCAAGAAGAATAACTGTTTTTAGTATTTTATTATTTTTAACATTATTATTAATGGCCGGTTGTAACAACCAAGGAGATGTAGTAGATACGGATAAAAGCGATATCAAGGATAATCAAACGTCTCATTATCCACTTACAATTACTGATTCTGCGAATCGTAACGTTACTTTCGATGAAAGCCCGAAAAGAATTGCAACCGTTGTCCCAGCTGATATGGAAATTATTTATGCACTTGGAGGAGAAGTGGTTGGTAGACCTCAAAATACTTCAGGAACTATTCGACCACCAGAAGCGGCAACTGCGGAAGATATTGGGTTTCCAATATTAATTAATTTCGAAAAAACCGCATCTTTACAGCCGGATCTGTTTATTGGTCATAAACGTTTAAATGTAAAAGATGTACCTACGTTGGAATCATTGAATATGGATGTTGTTTTAACGCAAGGTGATAGTTTAGAGGAGATTATAAGTTTAATAGAAATGTATGGCGATATCTTGGATAAGAATGAGGAAGCGAATACATTAATTGATAATATTGAAAAGGAAATTGCGGAAATTACTGCAGATAATCAAGAAAAACCTGTTAGAGTTTTGATATTATTTGGAACTCCAAGTGAAACGATGGCAGCATTACCGCAATCATTAGCTGGTAATCTTTTTGAGATGGTAGGTGCTGAAAATGTTTTTAAAGACTTACCAGGGTTAAAATCCTATCCAACATATGCTCAATTAAGTTTAGAACGAATTTTTGAAGAAAATCCGGATGCAATATATTTTATGTCCATGGGTGATGCTGATAAGGCTTTAAAACAATTCGAAGATGAAATGTCACTAATTCCTGCTTGGAATGAGTTGAATGCAGTAAAAAATGGTAACTTGATTATTTTACCGCATGAATTATTTGGTGCTAATCCAGGTCCGAGAATTGTCGACTCATTAGAGTTTTTAAAAAATAGTTTAAATAGCTTGGAATATTAAAAATGTTTAATTTTTTTTCTCGTTTTAAACGTATAGAAAAAAATGTATTGTATGAAAATATTGCAGAGCAAGGGGATCCGAGAAAAAAAAAGCGTTTGTTGGTTTTAATTGCAGTCATTTGTCTTGTAGTAATATCGGTTATTTTTGGTTTAATGAAAGGTGCAGTACCTATTTCCGTTTCTGATGTTTGGGGTGCACTTTTCGGAAGTGAGGAAGGTTTTTATAGACAAGTTGTTTATGATCTTCGACTTCCGCGAGTATTGACTGGATTATTAGTAGGTGCGTGTTTAGCGACTGCGGGTGCATTATTACAAGGTGTTATGAGAAACCCATTGGCAGATCCAGGAATAATAGGGGTTACATCTGGCGCAGGACTAGTTGCTGTTATTATGATGATCTTATTTCCGACAAGTTTACAATACTTGCCAATGGGAGCCTTTATTGGTGCGTTGGCAACTGCTCTAGTAATTTATGTGTTAGCTAACACAGGCAGTGGTGGTTCACCGTATAAAATTATTTTAGCAGGCATTGCAGTCAATTCTTTATTGGGTGCTGCGACAACTGCCGTAATGATTTTAAATAGTGATAGTGTACAAGCGGTTTTACCATGGCTTGCTGGTGGTTTGGCTGGTAGAAGTTGGCCTCACTTTTTTATTATTTTGCCATATGCAACAATAGGTTTATTTTTATCTATTTTCGCAATCAAACATGCTAATTTGCTTTTATTAGGTGATGAAGTGGCGAAGTTGTTGGGGCACAACGTGGAGAGGAGTAGACTTTTCCTCATTATTCTAGCCGCATTTTTAGCTGGGGCAGCGGTAAGTGTTGCCGGTCTAATTGGTTTTGTTGGCTTGGTTGTACCACATATAACAAGAATGTTAGTTGGAAATGATTATAAATACTTATTGCCAATCTCTGCTTTAGGTGGAGGATTTCTAGTTGTTTTTGCCGATACTCTCGCACGAAGTTGTTTTGATCCGATTGAATTACCAGTAGGGATTTTATTAGCATTTGTAGGCGCGCCTTTCTTTTTATATTTACTTCATAAGGGAGGAATAAAAAGTGGATGATAAAGTTTTAGTAGCAGAAAATTTAGATCTATTTCGATCAGCATCATTTTCAATTAATGATGTGTCATTTCAGTTGAAAAAAGGTGAAATTGTTAGCATTATTGGTGCTAACGGTTCCGGAAAGTCAACGGTTTTAAGGTTACTAACAAAATTAATCAATCCAGATGATGGTTCTGTCTATCTTGAAGGGAAAAGAATAGATGAAATGTCGCAAAAGCTAATTGCTAAAAAATTAACGATGTTACCGCAAGTCCATGATCACAATATAGACTTGACCGTTTATGATCTCATAAAATACGGAAGAAATCCATTTCAAAAGTGGTATGAAGGTATACGAGCAGAAGATAAAGATATTATTGAATTTGCTATTTCAGCTACAAATTTAGAGCATATGAGACATCGTCCGTTACAATCTCTTTCAGGCGGAGAAAGGCAACGCGCATGGATTGCAATGTCATTAGCACAGATGCCTGACATATTATTATTTGATGAGCCGACAACATATTTAGATATATCACATCAGCTTGAAGTGATGGAGCTAATAAAAAGGTTAAATGATGAAAATGGTATTACTATTGTTATGGTGCTACATGATTTAAATCAAGCAGCAAGATATAGTCATCGTTTAATTGCAATGAAAGATGGCGGAATTGTACGTGAAGGGCCACCCAATAAAGTATTTTCTCGCGATTTTTTTGAAGATATTTTTGGGATTGACGTTAGTATATATTACGATGACGGTATTCCGTTTTTCATACCAAGATATGCTAGTGTTACAAAACAAACAAGATCAATAGTTTAAAATAACTTATAGTTGAATAAGGAGGAGTTTACTTGGTTTCAATAGATTATAATAGGGATCCATTTATTGTTATTTGGGAATTAACTCGAGCATGTCAATTAGAATGTTTACATTGTAGGGCGAAAGCACAACACCATCGTGATCCATTAGAGTTAACTTTGGAAGAAGGAAAAAAATTAATCGATGATATTTATGAAATGAATAATCCGATGCTTGTTTTTACGGGGGGGGATCCATTAGAACGACCAGATGTTTTCGATATTATTGAATATGCTATCCAGAAAG
Source organism: uncultured Bacillaceae bacterium (assembly GCA_964609605.1). Classification (GTDB taxonomy): domain Bacteria; phylum Bacillota; class Bacilli; order Tepidibacillales; family Tepidibacillaceae; genus CAZSSR01. The sequence continues at coordinate 7,054 of CAZSSR010000013.1, forward strand.
GGGTTCGTGTCTCTTTGACGCCATCCGCAACACCAAATGTAACTAAAGAAGTCATGCAAAGAGCGAAGGATGTAGGACTGTCTAGGTGGGCATTTAGTATTGATGGGCATAATGCTGAGATACATGATTATTTTCGAGGAACATCAGGTTCGTTTGATTTAACTATGAAGTTAATTAATTATTTACATGAGCTTGAGATGCCAATTCAAATTAATACGACTATATCACGATATAATTATGAATATTTAGATGAAATGGCTAAAATGATTGAACAAATAGATTGCGTCTTATGGAGTGTATTTTTCTTAATTCCAACAGGACGAGGGAAAGAAACAGATATGATTTCACCTGCTGAGCATGAAAAAGTACTAAAATGGTTATACGAGCTATCTAAAACTGCACCTTTTGATATAAAAACAACTGCAGCACCGCATTATCGTCGTGTCGTTATTCAAAATAAAATGCGTGAAAAAATAAGTACAAGCGATAAGGATACTGTCTTATATGAAGATGCACTAACAGGTGGATTGATCAATCAAATAGACGGACTTGGGCGTGGACCAAAAGGCGTGAATGATGGTAATGGTTTTGTTTTTATATCTCATACAGGCGATGTTTTTCCAAGTGGATTCCTGCCACTAAATGCTGGCAATGTACGTCAAACACCACTTTCAGTTATTTATCGTGATTCCGAAATATTTAAAAATTTGAGAAACCCAGACAACTATAAAGGGAAATGTGGAGTATGTGAATATAGGTATGTATGCGGTGGATCTAGAGCACGTGCATACAGTGTAACAGGGGATTATATGGAAAGTGAACCATACTGTGTTTATATTCCTAAAGCATGGCAGGAGAAAAAGTAGGGTGCAAGAATTGAGTAATTAATTACATTTTTTATATTAAGCTATGATGAAATAGATTGACATGAAGCTAAGTAGATAATATTATTTGGTTATAGGCGACAGGAGGTAGTAAGGATGTTAGAAATAAGTAAACGAGAAAAAAAGAAACTTCTGGCGGAACAGACTATTTCTGAAATAGCTTTGAACCTATTTTTAAGCAAGGGGTTAAATGAAACTTCAGTTGCAGAAATAATGGAGCAAGCTGGGCTAGGCACGGGAACCTTCTATAATTATTTTGAATCTAAAGAGGATATACTTAAATGTTCTTTAGCTGAAAAAATAAATTTGGCTAGCAAAGTTTGTGAAAATATCCAGTTTTCTGAGATAAGTTCAACCCAAAAATTAATTCAAATTTTGCAAGTTGTAGGAGAGACCTATGATAAAAATCGAAAGTTGGTCTCCTTGTATTTAAGATATTACCATAATCATGATGGGATCAGTAAAGGACCACCTCATGGAGGAGAATTTATAGAGGTTATGTCAAACATCATTTTAGAAGGACAAAATAAGAATGAATTTCGGAAAGATATTCCTTGTGAAATAATAATTGAGATGTTCACTGGTATTTTAAAAACTACTATGAGTAGTGATATAAAGCTAACTTTTATAGAGAATATTAATTATAAGTATTCAATACTTTTGGAAGGCGTTATTAAGAGAGAGAAATAAATTTATTTTTATTAGTATAGTTTGATTTTATATTTAATTGCAGGGTTTGATGTAAATTCAAAAATAATATGTTAAAAACTTAGCTTTTCTATAATAAACCAATTTGATTATGTCTTAAACAATCAAATTGGTTTATTGACATATTTAGATAAAAATGAGGGTGGTGAAAAGATGGCAAGTATTGAAAGCAAGATATTAAATAAAATATTAACTCTTACTAATTTAAAAAGCTTTATAGATAAAACTTTAGACAGTGGGAAATTTGGAAAAAAGGATATGAATGAGCCACCGAAGAAAATGTTTTCGAAGTTAAATATAGAAAGAGCTCTGGCAAATGGGAAAAATATTTTCACATTAAAACCAAAGGATCAAGTAAATGGCAAATATATTCTCTATCTTCACGGTGGAGCTTATATTCAAGGCTTTAGCAAAATACATTGGCGATTTATGAATAACCTAATTGATGCAACGAACTGTACTATTATTGCCCCTGATTATCCATTAGCTCCTAATTTTACATATAAAGATTCATATAAAATGGTAAAACCTATATATAGAGAGCTTGTTTCCAAAGTAGGTGGAGAAAACGTAATATTAATGGGGGATTCTTCTGGGGGTGGCTTTGCACTTGCGTTGGCTCAAAGCGTGAGAGAGGAAAACATTGATATTGCAAAGCAAATTATATTATTATCTCCTTGGCTAGATATTACTTTAGAAAATAACGATATTAGTAAAATTGATTCTAAGGATCCTGTTTTGGGGATTAACGGGTTAAAAAGAGCAGGGAAATTATACGCAGGAGATACTGACCCTAATAATTATTTATTAAGTCCAATAAATGGAGAAGTAGAAGGATTAGGTGAAATAAGTATTTTTATAGGCACCAGTGATATATTGGAACCGGACACAAGAAAATTCAAAAGAATTACAAAAGGAAAAGGAATAAGTATAAATTATTTTGAGTATGCTGATATGGTGCATGTCTGGATGTTTTTCAATCTACCAGAATCTAAAAAAGCAATTAAACAAATAATTGATCTTGTGAAATAAAAACATTTTATGATAAATATATGTTAGGAATTCATCTTATTATGAATTTGATTTGAAATATTATACAATCGCTGGACACCATTTTCTAATCGGTAGTAATGGACAATATAGAATAGTACAAGGATTATTAAGATGATAAATAATAATCCAATAAGTAGATTTTCTAATAACATTAATCCGATAAAGGATAAGATTATTAACCAGCTGATAAAAAATGTTACCAGTAGATGGACTAATCTTTCATGGCTAATCCATGCTATTTGAACTTTTGAGTATTCATATAGTGCTTCCAAATTGGTTCCAATTTTCATAGCATTGAGCAATAATTGTTCTTGTTCTAACAAGTATTTATACATTTATTATCTTACTCCTTCCTTAAAATCAATCTAGTAATTTTATAGTAAGTTTATTTACTAAGCGTAACATAGGATAAGTGGCTATTCAATATGGTAAAAATATGGCGATATTGTTAACTTTTAATTCATAATAGAATGTCGTCTAAAGTTAATGAAAATTGCTCAAATGTTATTGAAAATGTTAGACTAAATGCTGTGGATGCTACAATATAATAATAGATTTAGAATAAATAAATAATTATTTATATAAATTGGATTTAGTTTCAGATATATATTATTAGGGCTACTTTTATTGACTGAATACAAAATATGGAGTACATTTATTAAGTTAAGAGTACATACTTATCATATTTATCATGCTTGTTAATATCATGGAGGTGTATCATGAATATAATTGAATTAAATAATCTTACCAAATATTATGGGAAAGCTAAAGGCATAGAAAATGTCAGTTTGACTGTAGAAGAAGGTGAGATTTTTGGTTTTATTGGACCAAATGGAGCAGGAAAATCAACAGCAATCAGAATATTAATGGGACTTATTTTCCCAACTTCAGGTGTTGCCAAGATGTTTGGCAAAGATGTTACTACTGCAGGGCCTAAAATTAGAAGGAGAATTGGCTATCTACCGTCAGAAGTATTTTATTATGACAAAATGAAAGTAAAAGATTTGTTAAACTATACTGCGGGGTTCTATAAAAAAAATTGTAAAAACAGAATGTATGAATTAGCAGAAATTATGGAACTTGACATGACAAGACGTATTGAAGATTTATCATATGGGAATAAGAAAAAGGTGGGGATCGTTCAAGGTTTATTACACTCACCCAGATTAATTATACTAGATGAACCAACAAGTGGACTGGATCCACTAATGCAAAAAAAATTCTTTGATATTATTCAAGAAGAAAATAAAAATGGTGCTACAGTTTTTTTCTCATCTCATATTTTGGCAGAAGTGCAAGAGATGTGTAATCGTGTTGCGATTATTAAAGATGGTTCTATTATAAAATTAGAAGATATAAAAACTTTGAGAGAAGATAATTATAAAAAAATAACAATTCGAGGTCAAGAAATTGATTTGAAGAAATATGAGCTGCAGGGTGTCACCCAAATTGTTGATGGATATGAAGAACTTAAATTTTTCTACAAAGGTGATATCAACACAATTACAAGGGCTATTGGGTCTGACACTCTAAAAGATGTTTTGATAGAGGAACCATCTCTAGAAGAAATCTTTATGCATTATTACAAGTAGGTGATGAGATGTTAAATATATTTAAATATGAATTTAAGACTTACTATCAATCGATTTTCATTTGGGTAATATCGATTGCTGCAATTACATTTATGATGTTTTCCTTTTTTCCTACATTTGGAGCAGATGCCGGCTTAATGGAAAAAATACTGGAAAACTATCCTGAAGAGATGCTTAAAGCTTTTGGAATGAGTGGTGGGTTACCACTATCCTCAGTCTTAGGATATTCAGTTTTTGTTTTTGCTTTTGTCCAACTATTTTTGGCAATTCAATCTTCAAATTACGGTTTTTCTATTCTTTCTATTGAAGAAAGAGAATTTACAGCAGATTTTTTAATGTCGAAACCAGTTTCTAGAATTTCTATTTTAAGCGCAAAATTTTTTGCTGCTTTGTTAGCGTTAATTATAACAAATATTTTTGTTAGTATTATTATGTATGCAGCTATAGAGATGTTTAAAAATGGACAAACTTATGAAGTAAGTCATTTATTGATTTTATTAAGTTCAATGATCATATTTCAATTGTTTTTCTTATCAATTGGTATGTTGGTATCTGTTTTAACAAAACGAATTAGAAGCGTTTTAGCTTTTTCAATGGGATTGTCATTTGGAATGTATATGATTAATTCGATAGGTGCAATTATCGGTGGTAATATTATGACTTACATTTCACCTTTTAGTCACTTTGAACCTGGGTATATATTAGAACATGGCAAGTATGATATGAGTCTTGTTCCAATCAGTATAATAATTATTCTTGTTTCAATAGTTGGTACATACGTTTTATATCCCAGACGAGATATTCACTCTTTATAGGAGGTTATGATGGATATAATTAAAAGAGAATTAAGAGCTAATGCTAAATCACTTCTTATATGGAGTGTTGTTATGGTCATTTTTATTATAATGATGGTATCGGAGTTTTCGGCTTATTATAATAATCCTGAAATGGCTGACATTTTAGATGCTATGCCTGAAGCAATGATGCAAGCATTTTCATTATCAGGTAATAATCTGACAACACCATCAGGATTTATCAGCCTCGCATCAATTTATTTTTATTTGGTCTTAGGTGTTTTTGCTGTTTTATTGGGAAGTAATATTATTTCAAAAGAAGAACGGGATAAAACTGCAGAGTTTTTCTTAACGTTACCAATTTCTAGAGAGCAAGTAATCCTTTCTAAATGGATAGCAGCAATCATTAATTGTGCAGTAATTTCGACGGTTACGGGATTAGCTATAATTGTTACCATGTTAAAATATGATATCGATAGCGATTTTTATCAATTTATTTTCTTATTGATGTTTGCAGTATTTATGGTACAAATGATTTTTCTTTCGATTGGTATGTTGTTATCAAGTGTATTAAAGCGCTATAAGGCTTCTGGAAAGGTATCAGCTAGTATTCTGATGGCTTTATATATGGTAAGTGTCATTTCGGCACTCAGCAGCAATTTAGAAAACTTAAAATATATCACACCATTTAAGTTCTTTGAACCTAATAAACTGTTACAAAATGGGCAATATGAGATTGAGTATGTATTGATTACAATTGCTATCATCGCAGTTTGTATGATTGGAACATTTCTTGTCTACCCTAAAAGAGATCTACATTTATAGTATCACAAACCTAATAAAAGAATATAATCTGTTAATTTTAAGTACAATTATGTAAAGGAGGGTTTGCGTGGAAGCGAATGCTTATATAAAACCACCGAAAAGAATTCCGTTTTATTTAAAGTTAGGTATGATTATTTCGCATAGAGTTACAAAAAAAGATTTACTAGTTCCGAAACTTTTAGCTTGGTATCCTAAAGTTGCTATTAGTTCAGCAGTTTTAGAGTCATTAGTAGCACATGGCAAAAAGGATCTAAATAAACGTATTTTAAAAATAATTAGAATACAATCATCTATAAGCGTAGATTGTCCGTTTTGTATCGATATGAATTCTTTTGAGTATAAAGAGAGTGGGATTTCTGAAGAAGAAATGCAAGTATTAGTTGGAAGGGTTGGGTATGAGCAGGTTAATTCTTTTTCTACAAGAGAAGTACTAGCGATTGAATATACAAAACTTATTTCTCAAAGTCCTGTTAAAATACCAATAGAATTCATAGATAAAGTAAAATTAGAATTTACTGAACGTGAAATAGTTATAATAGCAAGTACCGCTGCACAGGTAAATTATTGGGCGCGATTAATAAAAGCATTAGGGGCACCTCCAGCAGGATTTTCAAATAAATGTGATATATAAAAGTAAATAAGTTCTTAAGTTTCATACTTAAGAACTTATTTAGTATAATAGTCTATTGCTAATTTACTTGTATTTTTATAGTAACCACGGATCATCATCCGGCTCAATATAATCTTTTGTATTTGTATCTATTTCTATTCCAGGGTCCACTGGCATAGTAGGTATATTTAATTCTGGATGCAGATTGTTAGCTTTAATTTGATTTTCATGAGAGTCTCTCTTTGGTAGATTTAAATCTACATCATCAATTGAAATACCCATCGCCTCTGCTAAGCCTTGCCCATATTCAGGATCTGCTTTGTAGCAATGGTAAATATGGCGATGTTTTATCTGAAGAGTTGAGTCTCCCATATTTCTTGCAGTATTATCAAATAATACTAGTTGTTGGTCTGCAGTCATTGCTCTAAACAATAGTCCAGCTTGTGTGAAATAGTCAGAATCATCTTTTCTAAAGTCATATCTATCAATATCTCCACCTTTTTCTCGTGGTATATTATCTTTTGGCATATCTGTCCAGTTTCCATAGCTATTTGGTTCATAATGTAATTCACTTCCTAGATTTCCATCAATACGCATTTGTCCATCACGATGAAAGCTATGTGGATTTTCAACTTTTTTAGGGGCATTTACAGGTATTTGATGGTGATTTACACCTAAACGGTATCTTTGTGCATCTCCATATGAGAATAAACGTCCTTGTAACATACGATCAGGAGAGAAACTAATTCCAGGAACTACATGAGCAGGATTAAAAGCAGCTTGTTCGATTTGAGCAAAATAGTTATCTGGATTCATGTTTAGTTCGAATTCCCCAACTGGTCTAAGAGGAAAATCTTTTTTTAACCACATTTTAGTTAAGTCAAAAGGATTGTTTTCCATCGCATCTGCTTCTTCTTCAGTCATAATCTGTACATACATTTTCCATTTCGGGTATTTCTTTTTTTCAATAGCTTCATAAAGATCTCTCTGATGTGATTCTCTATCCATTCCAACTACTTTAACAGCTTCTTGATCTGTTAAATTTCTTATTCCTTGTTGAGATCTAAAGTGAAATCTAATCCATACTCGTTCATTTTTATTGTTAATAAAACTATATACATTAGAACTGAATCCGTGCATATGTCTGAAGGAAGAAGGAAGTCCTCTATCCCCCATAATAATTGTTAATTGTAAAAGTGCTTCTGGTAAGGATGTCCAAAAATCCCAGTTGGTATTGGGACTCCGCATATTAGTACGAGGATCTCTTTTAATTGCGTGATTTAAATCAATAAACTTCATTGGATCTCTAAAGAAGAATACAGGAGTGTTATTTCCTACTAGATCCCAATTACCTTCCTCAGTATAAAATTTTAAAGCAAATCCACGAATATCTCTTTCCGCATCTGCTGCTCCTCTTTCACCAGCTACAGTGGAAAAGCGAGCTAACATTCCTGTTTTTTTACCAATCTCTGAAAATATATTTGCCTTTGTGTATTTAGTGATATCATGAGTTACAGTAAATGTTCCAAAAGCTCCAGAACCTTTTGCATGCATTCTACGCTCAGGTATTACTTCACGATCAAAATGAGACATTTTTTCTAAAAACCATGTATCTTGTAAAGATACCGGCCCTCTTTTTCCAGCTGCTATGATATCTTGATTATCTGTTACAGGAGCACCTGCTGCAGTTTTTAGTTCAGGATGTTTTCCTTTGTTTTGGTTTCTACTAGGGATTGGATCACCTAAATCGTTTTTATCCATAGGGTTTTTCTTGTCCATATAGAATCCTCCTTTTATCTCTTATAATTTATAAGGGATATTTTTATTTTATTAATAACATTGTTATTAATTCTTTAAATTAAGCAGGTTGATTTGTATTTATTATATAAAACATTAGATTTTCAATCAAGTTAATCATATGAACCATATTGAAAGTTCATAGGTTTGAATGGTTTGAGATACTAAGAAATATGTTGTAAAATTAAATCGAGCAGGCAAAGTATTTAATACTACATATTAAGGAGGTGAAAAATATGCCCGATTTTGGACAACCTTTTTCTGGTCTTGCTAAAGATAAAAAGATTAGTGATCAAGAGCTTATTAGATCAATACGTTTTATGATTGCAGCTGAATACGAGGCTGTACAGCTTTATATGCAGTTAGCGGAATCGACGGATAATAAGCTAGCAATCGAAGTATTAAAGGATATTGCCGATGAAGAAAAAGTTCACGCTGGTGAGTTTTTAAGATTACTTAAGGAATTAGACCCTGATGAAGAAAAATTTTACGCTGAAGGTGCAAAAGAAGTAGAGGTAGAGATTAAAAATCTTAAGAAATAATTAAAATTTTAAACACATTTGCTAAAAACTATAGAATACAATTTACTTTTAATTTAAAATAGCTATGTTCCCTTTATATTTAAAGACAAAAACTCTCGTACAATCAAAACATGTATAGAATAAGTAGCATACTAAGTTTGGCCTGTCCAGAAAGTCTCTGTCTACAA
>CAZSSR010000014.1:0-1079 GCA_964609605.1 uncultured Bacillaceae bacterium
ATTTTTAATTGATTTATAATTTTGACGAAGTTATAGACAGAAAGGGAACTAATTCTATCAAGTGGGATTGTATCATCTGTAATATAGAGGGGTCAGACGATGATACTTTACCTTTGTGGATTGCTGATATGGATTTTAAATGCGCGCAACCGATTATTGATGCTTTACATAAAAGAGTAGATAGATCAATATTTGGTTATAGTACATTTAATAATATAAGCTATTATAAAGCTGTTATTGGTTGGTTTTCTAGAAGATATAAATGGGATATAAAACAAGATGATATATTTTTTAGCCCAGGTGTTGTACCTGCGTTGGGAGCTCTAATTAGAATTTTAACTAAAGAAGGTGAAGGGGTAATAATTCAGAGACCAGTTTATTATCCGTTTACTAATATGATAAACAATAATAATAGAGTAATTGTAAATAATTCATTGATAAATAATAATGGAAGGTATTTTATAGATTTTGATGATTTAGAAGAAAAAGCCAAAAATGAAAATAATAAAATTATGATATTATGTAGCCCTCATAATCCAGTAGGAAGGGTTTGGACTGAGAAAGAGTTATTAAAAGTTGGAGAGATATGTTTAAAGAACGATGTATTTTTGATATCTGATGAAATTCATAGTGACTTAATTCGTAAAGAAATAACTCATATACCTATTGCAAAAATATCTGATAATAAAAATATAATTACTTGTACATCACCTAGTAAAACATTTAATATAGCTGGATTAAGCATCTCAAATATTATAATTAGTAATGAAAAGATAAAGAATAAATGGAATAAAGAAGTATATGACAAGCTAGGTTTGACTGGTGCTAATCCTTTTGGAATAGTTGCAGCCCAAGTTGCGTATAATGAAGGTGAAGAATGGTTAGAGCAAGTATTAGAATACATAGATGAAAATTTAAATTTTGTCGATAGATATTTAAAAGAAAATATGCCTAAAGCGAAGTATATAATACCTGAAGGTACTTATTTAGCTTGGATTGATTTAAGGGGATATGATTATGATTATAAAGATTTAAATAAGTTAATTCCCATGAAAGTCACCTTCCCCCACCTTGGCAGC
>CAZSSR010000014.1:1089-15714 GCA_964609605.1 uncultured Bacillaceae bacterium
GGATATATATTTGGTGAAGAAGGTGAGGGTTTTGAGCGAGTTAATGTGGCTTGCCCAAGAAGTATTTTAGAAAATTGTTTAGACAAAATGAAATTTGTTTTAGAAAAATAAGAAAAGGTGATTATATAATGTTAAAAAAAATGGTTAGTACGAAAAACGCGCCAGCTGCAATAGGACCTTATTCACAAGCAATAAGAATGAATGATTTATTATTTTTATCAGGGCAGCTTCCTATTTGTCCAATTACTGGTTTAATGGCAGATGATATTGTTAAACAAACAACGCAATCGTTTAAAAATATAAAAGCTATTTTAGATGAAGAGGGATTAGATCTAAACAATGTCGTCAAAGTTACGGTTTTCTTAAGTGATATGGGTAATTTTAAACTTATGAATGATGTGTATAAGGAATTTTTTTTAGAACCATATCCTGCAAGAAGTGCTATAGAGGTTGCACGTTTGCCAAAAGATGCACTAATTGAAATTGAAGTTATAGCCGCTATATAAAAAATATGAATAATCGGATTATAATTAAATTAATGTAACAATTGTAATAGAAAAGGGTGTTAAGATGATTTATGACTATATATTAGTTCGACATGGAGAAATAGCCCTTAAGGGAAAAAATAGATCAAGCTTTGAAGAAAGATTAGCACAAAATATTAGAAATGTTTTAAAGGAATTTAATGAAATTAGAGTTAATAAAACATACGGACGTATCTATATTCAATTAAATGGAGCACCATATGCTCCGATATGTGATTCGTTAAAGAATGTGTTTGGGGTATTTTCTTTTAGTCCGGTTAAAAGAACTGAGCTAGATCTTGAAAAGATTAAAGAGCTTGCATTAGATTTATTTGCAACAATAGAACCACTACCCAAATCATTCAAAGTTGTAACAAAAAGAGCATTTAAAAGTTTTCCTATAAAATCACCAGAGATAACAGATATAATTGGACGACATATTTTAATTAATACAATGGATCTTAAAGTCGATGTTCATAACCCTGAGGTTACTTTGTATGTTGAGTTACGAGAAGAAGGAGTATATATATATAGCGAGGTTATAAAGGGCATTGGAGGCATGCCTGGTGAATCAAGTGGGAAGGGAATGGTACTACTATCGGGTGGCATTGATAGTCCTGTTGCTACTTGGCTTGCAATGAAAAGAGGTTTGTTGGTGGAGGGTATACATTTTCATACTTATCCGATAACCTCTGAAGAATCGATTCAAAAGGTAATAGATTTATCTAAGATAATAGCAAGCTATTCTGGATCATTTAAAGTTAATTTTATACCATTTTTAGATATTCAATCGGAAATAAGAAAATATGCTCCAGAAAGTCATAATATTACACTTATGAGAAGGATGTTTTTACGAATTTCTGAGGAACTTGCAAAGAAAAGAAAAGCATTAGCACTTGTTACTGGTGAAAGCTTAGGTCAGGTGGCTAGCCAAACTCTATATAGTATGCATACTATCAATAGTGTGACAAATATGCCTATAATTAGACCACTTATTACAACTGATAAGCTAGATATTATTAATTTAGCAAAGAGTATTGGTACATATGAAACATCAATTCGACCTTATGATGATTGTTGTTCATTATTTGTACCGAAAAGTCCTGCAACTAAACCTTCTATAGAAATATGTAATAAAGCTGAAAGATATATGCCAATAGAAGATTTAATTGATATTGCTTTAGAGAAATCGAAATTAATAACAATAACTTCTTCATCGGTGATTACAGCTAGAGAGTTATTAGAATAAAATTTAATTTATTAACTAATGTGTTAAATAAATATTAACCATTTTAAGCGAAGAAGCCAACACCCTAAGGTGTTGGCTTCTTATGATTTTTATGATATCTAAGAGTTTAAAGTGTGAAAAGTAATTTCTGGTCGTGAACCTAAGCGTAAATTTAATATTGTCTGTCCAAGTCCATCATTGATATAATAAGGTTTTTCATTTGAAAAGTTTAATCCTTTAAAAATATTTCTTCTTGGTAATTTCCCCATTTTTACTAAATGAAAAGGTATCGGCCAACAGATTTGGCCTCCGTGAAAATGTCCAGATAAAAGGTAGTCGAAATGGTAATTATTCATCTTAAGCACGACATTAGGATCATGTGTTAATACAATATTAACTCCATCCTTTAAATTTTTATAAGATTTTTCTATATCGCTTCTTTTCGTTTTAAAGTCATCTATACCTATTAGGTTTATATTTTGACCGTCAACTGTAATACTTCTATTCTCATTTCTTAAAACGATTGCTCCTGTTTCTTCAATAATCTTTTGAAAATAACTAATTTTGTTTTTAAGCAAATAATCATGATTTCCAAAAACAACATAGACCCCATATTTGGGATTTAAATTATATAAGATTTCTAAATATCCTAAAAATTTATCTATATTTTTTACTCTTTGCAAATAGTCTCCAGTTAATGCAATAATATCTATGTTTTCATTATCTAATTTATCAAATAAAGCTTGAGGAGATATTGTAATTCTTTCCATATGGAAATCCGATAGATGCAAAATTTTTATCGGGTTTGCGCTTTGACTATTTTTTAATTGAATTTCTACATTATTTGTAATAGGCTTGTGGGTATTTTGATATGCATAATAATATATAATTGAAACTGCTATTATAGCCACAAGAATAATCCATTGCATAGTTTTATCATCCTTTCTATATAAATAAATAATACCGTCACATCGTATAATAGAATGCTTTATTTGTACACGTTTAAAATATAAAAGGTACACTTTGCTAATATATGTATTAATATTATGATAGATATATTTTTTTATTAATAGTAAAATGAAAACTGATTAATTAAGCATATGAGCAAAATTTACTGATATAGAGGTGTTTATTATGGAAGAAGTAACTTTTTCCCTTACGTCATTATTAATAGTTATGGTTTTATCATTTTTTATTCCATTAGTTTTAAACAGAATAAAAAGAATCACTATACCATATATTGTTGGAGAAATTGTTGTTGGTATGATAATTGGGAAAAGTGGTTTTGATATTATTCAAATGGATCAATCTTTAGAATTCTTGAAGTTTTTCGGTTTATCATATTTAATGTTTTCTGCTGGATTAGAGATCGATTTTGAGATTTTCACTAAAAAGCAGCCTAAAAGCTCTGAAAGCTCAATAATTGCGTTTATAAAAAAGCCAGTCACTCTTTCTTTAATAATTTTGATAATTACAATTGGTTTGGCATATATTGCTTCACTTGGATTAGAACATTTCGATTTAATCCATTATCCTTTATTTATGGCTTTAATAATCGCAACTACTTCTTTAGGCATAGTTATGCCTATTTTAAAGGACAAAGAACTACTTAATACAACTTACGGACTATATCTCATTACAGCAGCTGTTATAGCTGACTTTGTAACAATGATATTAATTTCAGTTACATTGTCTATATCTAGTGAAGGATTGAGTACAAAAATTTTATTAGTATTTTTATTTTTAATATTAGTATTTTTTGTATATCGGTTAAGTAAACGGATGAAAGATAGCACAATATTAAAGGAATTAACAAATGGTACTTCACAGATTGCGATTAGAGGTTCTTTTGCGCTTATGGTATTTTTTTTATTTCTTGCTCAGTCAATTGGTGTTGAAGTTATTTTGGGTGCCTTTTTAGCTGGAATAGTTGTTTCTTTAGCTACGCAAAATTTTCGTGAACAGTTATCATTGAAAATCGATGCAATTGGATTTGGATTTTTAATCCCAATATTTTTTATTTTAGTAGGAGTTAATTTTGATTTTTCTATTTTCGCCGAAAATCCTAAAGCATTATTGCTTGTACCTATATTACTTTTACTTACTTACATAATAAAAGGTGTACCTGCCTTATTGCTGAGGTTAAAATTTCCCTGGAGGGAATCCATATCTGGTGGAGTGCTTCTTTCGTCACAATTAAGCTTAACAATAGTAGCAGCGGAAATCGGTTTAGAAATAGGGGCTATATCAGTGGAGGTTAGTGGTGCAATTCTATTAGTAGCGATTTTTACTAGTATTATTTCACCAATAACATTTAATAAGTTAATTCCTACTAAGAGCGATAACGAAGATAAAAGGCATGTTGTAATTATTGGTGTAACAGAGGAAACGTTATTGACTTCAAGACGATTGATAAAGGAAAATATATATGTTTTGTTTGTGGTTACCGAAGAAGATAAAAGAATAAGTGATGAAGAAAATGGATATAAGGTTTTATATGGCAATTATTTTGATATTGGGATATTACAACAAGCCGACCTTAACAATGCAAAGTCAGTAATTATAAGTACTGGAGATGATGAATTAAATTATAAAATGGCAGAATTAATATCATCACAATTTGATTCAGAAAATGTTATTGTATTAATATCAGATCCGATTATTTATCAGAAGGTTCAAGTGAATGAAAAAATCAGAGTAGTTAATCCAAGAATATCAACTTCCAATTTATTAGGAAATATGGTTAGATATCCACAAACAACAAATATATTAGAAGATAAACGAAATCTTTTGATTGAAGAAGTTGATGTCTTTAACAGAGAACTTATTGGTAAAAGATTAAGCAACATAAGTTTACCTGGTGATATATTAATATTTTCAATATATCGTAAGGGAGAGACCATAGTTCCTCATGGAACTACGACAATTAAAAAAAGAGATACATTACTAGTTTTAGGATCATTTGAGGATGTTGAAAAATTTAAAAGATATTCATTAAGTCGTTGGTAGATGATAATGCATGTTAGGAGAGATTATCTATGCAAAGAATTAATAAACATATAATTCTTATTGGATTTATGGGTACTGGAAAAACTGTGGTTGGTAGTGTTTTAGCAAAGCATTTAGGACGAAATTATATAGACACTGATAAGGAAATAGAATTGTTAGAAGGAACAAGTATTAACGAAATATTTTTGAATAAAGGCGAAGAATATTTTCGTCAAGTGGAAATGGATGTATTAAACAGTAGAATTGATAGCAATATCCCTTTAGTTATTTCAACTGGGGGAGGTATTGTTTTATCTGAGGATAATAGGATAAGAATGCAGGATTCATTAGTAATATTACTTCAGGCTACCCCGGAAGTAATATATAATCGTATTAAAGAAGATGCAAGCAGACCTTTATTAAATAATGGGATTAATTTATTAACTCAAATATCTGACTTATTAGAACATAGAGAAAAAATTTATAAACAAACTTCTAATTTTATTATAGATACAGATAAAAAAGAAGTTGAAGAAATAGTAAGTGAAATTGTAGAATATCTATGAAGTTCAGATATTTTTTATGCTTGTAAATTTTATTATTGTATAGAGGGGGAAGCTTTTATGTCATCTATGAGACGTACACCAATTTTTCCATTATATAAAAAATATGGAGCTAAAACCATAGATTTTGGTGGATGGGAATTACCTGTTCAGTTTTCAAGTATTTTGGAAGAACATAAAGCTGTTAGGGAACGAGCAGGATTATTTGATGTTTCACATATGGGAGAAGTAGAAGTAAAAGGAAAGGATTCATTGAATTATTTGCAAAAATTATTAACAAATGATGTATCTAAATTAGTGGATAATAAAATATTGTATAGTCCGATGTGTTATTTAAATGGTGGCACTGTGGATGATTTATTGGTTTATAGATATTCTGAAGATTATTATTTACTTGTAATCAATGCCTCTAATATTGAAAAGGACTTAGAATGGTTAGAAAGTCAGATTGAAGGTGATGTTAAATTTAATAATATTTCTGACAATTTAGCTCTAATCGCACTTCAGGGGCCAAGGGCAGAAGAAATTCTTCAGAAGCTTACTGATTATAATTTATCTGTTATTGGAAAATATAATTTTGTGAATGATATTAAGATTGTTAACCGTAATGTACTTATTTCTCGCACTGGCTATACCGGAGAAGATGGTTTTGAATTGTACACATTAAATGAAAACGCTCCTAAGCTATGGGAAAAAATATTAGAAGTAGGATTGAAGGAAGGTGTTATTCCTTGTGGACTTGGAGCAAGGGATACATTAAGATTTGAAGCAAAGCTACCTTTATACGGACAAGAACTTTCAGAAATTATATCACCTATTGAGGCTGGGTTGGATTTTTATGTAAAATTAGATAAAGAAATTTTTAATGGAAAAGAAGTGCTTATGGAACAAAAAAATGGTGGAGCAACAAGAAAACTTGTTGGAATTGAAATGATTGATAGAGGTATACCTAGAACTCATTATTTAGTTTTTGCTGATGATGAGGAAATAGGAGAAATTACAACGGGAACAAATTCACCGACATTGAAAAAAAATATAGGATTAGCGCTGATAAAAAAAGAGTATGCTGACATTGGTAATGAATTATTAGTTGAAATAAGGAATAAAAAAGTTAAAGCGAAAGTTGTAAAAACACCTTTTTATCAAAAGGTAAAATAAAGGAGGATATTAAATGAGTGAAGTAAAAAGTTCTTTTAAGTATAGTAAGGATCATGAGTGGGTAGAAGTATTTGCTAATAAAAAGGTGCGGATAGGAATTACAGATTATGCACAGCAGTCTCTGGGTGATATTGTTTTCGTAGAGTTACCTGAGGTGGGTACAAAGATTGTTATAGGGGAAACATTTAGTTCTGTTGAATCTGTAAAGGCTGTATCGGAAATATTCTCACCAGTATGTGGGACGGTAATTGAAATAAATGATATTTTAGAGGATTTACCTGAATTGATAAATGAGGAACCTTATGATAAAGGATGGATAGTTCAAGTTGAAGTAAATGATGAAGCGGAATTAGAACAATTGCTATCAGCTGAGGAGTATGAAGCGTTATTGCAGGATAAAGATTAAGGAGTGTATATATAAAAATGGAATCGCGTTATATACCAAATACTTTAAAAGATAGAAGCGAAATGTTAGCGGTCATCGGGATTGAATCTGAGGAATATTTATTTGCAGATATTCCAACTAGTATCCGCAAAGATAAATTAAATATTGATAAAGCAATGTCAGAGCAAGAGATTGTTACATATATGTCTGGACTAGCAAATAATAATGTTACTTTAAATGAGTATTCTAGTTTTTTGGGAGCAGGTGTGTATCAACATTTCATTCCAAGTGTAGTAAATCATGTTATAGCTCGATCTGAGTTTTATACTGCTTATACACCTTATCAACCAGAGATTAGCCAAGGTGGACTCCAGGCATTATTTGAATTTCAAACATTAATTGCAGAATTAACGGGTATGGATGCGGCCAATTCTTCGATGTATGATGGAGGAACAGCACTAGCTGAAGCAGCGTCAATGGCAATGGCTTCAACTAATTTAAACAAAATTGTTATTTCTACTACCGTTCATCCAGAAGCTAGAGAGATATTAAAAACAAGAGCGAAAGGACAAGGGTTAAATATTGTTGAGGTAAGTCATAGGAATGGTAAAATTGATTTAAATGAACTTGAAAAGTTAGTAGATAATCAAACTGCAGCAGTTATAGTTCAATATCCTAATTTTTTTGGAGTTATTGAAGAATTAGATTTAATTGAAAAGATTACACATGAAAATAAAGCATTATATGTTATGAGCGTTAATCCAATGGCATTACCAATTTTAAAAACACCTGGTGAGTACAAGGCAGATATAGTTATTGGCGATTGCCAACCAATGGGTATTTTTCCATCTTTAGGTGGACCACATGCAGGCTTTTTTGCTACTAATTCAAAACTAGTTCGAAAAATGCCAGGACGTATTATTGGACAGACAACAGATAATGAAGGGAATATTGGATATGTCTTAACATTGCAGGCTCGCGAACAACATATTCGTCGCGAAAAGGCAACCTCAAATATCTGTTCAAACCAAGCTCTTATGGCCTTAGCATCTGCAGTTTATATGAGTACAATGGGAAAAAAAGGTATGTGCGAGGTAGCAAATCAAAATATTAATAAAGCTCATTATGCATATGAAGCTCTAACTGCTATTGATGGTGTAGAAGCTGTTTTTGATAGTCCTTTTTTTAATGAGTTTGTTATTAAGCTACCTAAATCGGTACTAGAAATTAATAATGTGTTATTACAACACAATATTATAGGTGGATATGATTTGAGCAAAGATTATCCTTCAATGAATAATTATATGTTAATTGCAGTTACCGAAGAGAAAACAAAGCGACAGATAGACGAATTTGCAAATAGATTGGAGGGATTACTATGAAAAAAGGAAAACCTCTCATCTTTGAGTTAAGTAAAAGCGGAAGAGTTGCTTATAGTTTAACTGCTATAGATGTTCCGGAGAAAGAATTAGCTGATTTATTACCTAAAGAGTTAATTCGTGAGAGTGAGTTTGAATTTCCAGAGGTATCTGAAGTAGATTTAATTAGGCATTATACTAAGTTATCAAACAGAAATCACGGAGTAGATTCAGGTTTTTATCCTTTAGGCTCATGTACAATGAAATACAACCCAAAAGTAAATGAAGATATTGCGGGATTTTCTGGTTTTAATTTGATTCATCCTTATCAACCAGAGTCAACTATTCAAGGTGCATTGGAATTAATGTACAATTTGCAAGAAGACCTTCAGGAGATAACGGGTATGGATAAAGTGACGCTACAGCCTGCTGCGGGTGCACATGGCGAATGGACTGGCTTAATGATGATTAAAGCTTATCATGATGACCATGGTGATTATAAAAAAACTAAGGTGATAATTCCAGATTCTGCACATGGTACCAACCCTGCCTCTGCAGTTATTGCAGGATTTGAAGTTATTACAGTTGGTTCTAATAAAGATGGAAATGTTGATGTGGACGCTTTAAGGGATATCGTTGGCGAAGATACTGCGGCATTAATGCTTACTAATCCCAATACATTAGGATTATTTGAGAAGGATATTATAGAAATTGCGAAAATTATTCATGATGTTGGCGGATTATTATATTATGATGGAGCTAATGCAAATGCGATATTAGGAATAACTCGCCCTGGTGATATGGGATTCGATGTTGTACATTTAAATCTTCATAAAACGTTTGCGACACCGCATGGTGGTGGTGGTCCTGGAGCAGGACCAGTTGGTGTAAAAAGTATCTTAACACCATATTTGCCAAAACCGATAGTAGAGAAAAAGGATAACTGTTTTTATTTTAATTATGACATTCCCAAATCTATTGGTAGGGTTAAACTTTATTATGGTAATTTTGGAGTGCTTGTTAAAGCGTATACATATATCAGAACGTTAGGTTCAGAGGGGCTAAAGTATGCTTCTATTAATGCTGTTCTTAACGCGAATTATATGGTTAAGAAGTTGGAGGAATATTTCGAAGTCCCCTATAAAAGATTATGTATGCATGAATTTGTAATTTCTGGTATTCGGCAAAAAAGAAATAACGTAAGAACATTAGACATTGCAAAAAGATTGTTAGATTATGGGGTACATCCTCCAACAATCTATTTTCCTTTAATTGTTGAGGAGTGTATGATGATCGAACCGACCGAGACGGAAAGTAAGGAAACACTGGATAATTATATTGATTTATTAATAACCATTGCTAAAGAGGTGGAAGAAAATCCGGAAAAGGTTTTAGGAGCACCATACACAACAGTTATAGGTAGATTAGATGAAGTAAAGGCTGCTAGAAAGCTAATATTAAAATATAATAAATAAAACTAACTCAAATGAGTTAGTTTTATTATAAAAATATAAATAAAATCAAAAAAACAAGGATAAGGAAGATATAGTTAAATTTGATTGGTTTTCTTAAATGAAACTAATCAATTTAGTCTTTTTTCTATTGGAATCCCAATATATAGTATTGTATAATGGTGAAAATGCACTATATATATAAATACAAAAATTTTTTATATCGAGTGTAATCAGGAAATTTGGTAATGAAAGGTGAATTATTATGTTAAAAGAAAAATATTCACAGTTAGAAGGATTAAGTGAAAAAATATTTCTAGACAGATATGCGTTAAAGGATGAATCTAACGATGATATTTTTATTGGCGATACAGTAATTATCTTAACAAAGGATGACCCGAAATTCCCTCAAAAGGAAGTAGGCAAAGTATTATCTTTTGAAGAAGATTTATATAAAGTTGAATTAAGAAGTGGACTAGTTATTGATACAGTAAAAGATGATATGAGAAGACCTACAGAGACAACTCCTGACCAGATGTGGGATCGCTTAGCGCAAGCATTAGCTGCTGTTGAACTTCCAGAAAAAAGAGAAGAGTGGAAGGAAAAATTTAGACATGTACTAAATGATTGGAAGCTGGTACCTGCTGGAAGAATTGCTGCCGGTGCAGGCACAAATGATCAACTAACTCTTTTTAATTGCTATGTTATTCCTTCGCCTAAGGACAGTCGTGGTGGAATAATGGATACATTAACTCAGATGACGGAGATTATGTCACGTGGTGGGGGAGTCGGAATCAATATTTCTTCATTAAGACCTAGAAGAGGCGTTGTAAAAGGTGTTAATGGTTCATCGAGTGGGTCAGTTTCTTGGGGTGGTTTATTTAGTTATACTACTGGGTTAATTGAACAAGGTGGAAGTCGCAGAGGCGCTTTGATGTTGATGTTAAACGACTGGCATCCAGATATAATGGAATTTATAACTATAAAACAAAAAAGAGATCTTATCACAAATGCTAATTTGTCAATTGGAATAAGCAACGATTTTATGACTGCTGTTAAGGATGATCTTGATTGGGATTTAATATTCCCAGATACTACAGACCCTGAATATGATAAGCTTTGGGATGGAAATATAAAAAAGTGGAAAGAACTA
This sequence comes from uncultured Bacillaceae bacterium, assembly GCA_964609605.1. GTDB lineage: Bacteria > Bacillota > Bacilli > Tepidibacillales > Tepidibacillaceae > CAZSSR01. The sequence continues at coordinate 11,898 of CAZSSR010000014.1, forward strand.
GGCAAACCTGTAAAAATACATAAAACAATTAAGGCTAGAGAGATATGGCAGGAAATAATTGAATCTGCATGGAAATCTGCTGAACCTGGTATAGTTTTTATTGAGCATTATAATGAAATGTCTAATAGTTGGTATTTTAATGAAATAATCAGTACAAATCCTTGTGCAGAACAGGGTTTACCAGCATGGGGTGTTTGTAATTTATCATCAATAAATTTGGCGAAGTTCGTAAAAGATGATGAGGTTGATTGGGATAGTTTAAGAGAAACAATTAAAATATCAGTTCGATTTTTAGATAATGTTATTGATGCTACCCCATACCATTTTGAAGAAAATAAAGAGAATCAAATGAATGAACGAAGAGTCGGTTTAGGAACTATGGGTTTGGCTGAAATGTTAATTAAAATAAAAATACGTTATGGTAGTGAGGAATCTATTGTTTTTTTAGATAAATTATATAATTTTATAGCAAGAGAATCTTATCTTGCTTCTACTGAGATAGCCCTAGAAAAAGGTTCGTTTAAAATGTTTGATAGGGATAAATATTTACAAAGTAAATTTATCGAACAATTTGATAAGGAAGTAAAAGATGCAATTAAAATTAGAGGGATAAGAAATGTAACAATACTTACGCAAGCTCCAACTGGTAGCACTGGTACAATGGTGGGAACATCAACAGGTATTGAGCCATATTTTGCTTTTGAATATCTGCGTCAAAGTAGATTGGGCAATGACAAACAATATGTTTCTATTGCAAAAGAATGGTTAGAAAATAACCCAGGTGAAAAATTGCCGGATTATTTTACAACTGCAATGGATTTAACTGCAAAAGAACATATAATGGTTCAAGCAGTAATACAAAAATGGGTAGATTCGTCTATTAGCAAGACAGCTAATGCACCAGCAAATTTCACTGTTGAGGATACAAGAGAGTTGTATGAATATGCTTATGAATTGGGTTGTAAAGGTGTAACAATATATCGTGATGGAAGTCGTGAGAAACAGGTACTTTCAATAGGGAGTAAGGATAAGAAAGATATTCAAGGGAATAAGCTTGATAAGGAATATAGACGTAGACCAAAAATATTAAAGGGTGCTACATATAAATTAAATACACCATTAGGAAAAGCGTATATTACGATAAATGATGTAAATGGTAAGCCGTTTGAAGTTATTGTTAATGTGGGTAAAGCAGGCAGTGATGTATTTGCTATGTCAGAGGCTTTGGGAAGAGTATCAACCTTATTTCTAAGATTTGGAGAAATACCTGATGGTAATAAGGCTAGATTATTAATTAAACATCTTAAAGGAATTGGTGGATCAGGGGCTGTAGGGTTTGGTGTAAATCGTGTGGAATCAATAGCTGATGCCGTAGCAAAGGCGATTGAAATTCACATGGATGGTGATTATTCGGTTGATTCTATTGCTGAAACTGCTGAGGAGACATCTAAAAAAAATAATGGACGAGACGGTATAGGTTTTATCTTGGATAACAGCTTTGTTGATGATTTACTACCGGATTCAATGGATTTATGTCCAGACTGTGGTGGTGCTTCATTAGTAAATGAAGAAGGCTGTAAGCATTGTATTAATTGTGGCTACACGCGATGCTCCTAATAAGACTGTATAAAATTCGCGATTCCTTCGTTACTGCATATGTCTACGGTACTCACTTACCTTTAGTAAGCTCCGTTCCTTCGAAATAAGCGCGCCTTGGACTAGCACATTTTATACAGTCTTACAGACTGTCACGAAATTAGCAATTCCTTTGTTGCTGTAAAAATTTTCGGAACTCACTTACATTTATGATATTGACTTAAATATCTAAGATTATTAAAATAATATTTAGCACTCAAATGGAGAGAGTGCTAAATATTTAATTATTTGGAAGGAGAAAATATTAATGGCAAAAAAACAGTTTAAAGCAGAATCTAAAAGAATATTAGAAATGATGATTAATTCTATTTACACTCATAAAGAAATATTTTTAAGGGAATTAATTTCGAATGCAAGCGATGCGATTGATAAAATTTATTATAAAGCTTTAACTGACGATACATTAGCTTTTAATAAAGAAAGTTATTACATAAAAGTAGAAGCTGATAAAGAAAAAAGAACTTTAAAAATTACTGATACTGGCATTGGAATGACAAAAGAGGACCTTGAGAATAATCTTGGAATTATTGCAAGAAGTGATTCTTTAGCATTTAAAAGTGAGAATGACTTGAAGGATGGATATGATATCATTGGTCAATTCGGAGTTGGTTTTTATTCAGCTTTTATGGTAGCCGATGTTGTTACGGTTATTAGTAGGGCTTTAGGCAGTGATGAAGCCTATAAATGGGAGTCAAAAGGTGTGGATGGATATACAATTGTACCATCAGAAAAAGCTGTGGTTGGGACAGAAATTACTCTTAAAATTAAGGAAAATACAGAAGACGATTTATATGATGAATACTTAGAAGAGTATCGACTAAAGTCAATTATTAAAAAATACTCAGATTTTATTCGTTACCCAATAAAAATGGATATTATGGAAAGTATTCCAAAAGAAGATAATGAGAATGAATATGAAAAAATAAGTGAAGAACAGATTATTAATAGTATGGTTCCAATATGGAGAAAAAATAAAAATGAGCTTACACCTGATGATTATGAAAATTTTTATATAGAGAAACGTTATGGTTATGATAAACCATTAAAGTATATACACATTAGCGTTGATGGAGCCATAAGGTATAATGCAATTTTATTTATACCAGAACAAATGCCTTATGATTTTTATTCTAAGGAGTTTGAAAAAGGATTAGAGCTTTATTCAAATGGTGTACTGATTATGGAAAAATGTTCAGATTTACTACCAGATTATTTTAGCTTTGTAAAAGGGATGGTTGATTCAGAAGATTTGTCACTTAATATTTCACGGGAAATGTTACAGCATGATCGACAATTGAAGCTAATAGCTAAAAATATTAAAGGGAAAATTAAAAATCAATTATTAGAGCTTTTAAATAATGAAAGAGAAAAATATGAAAAATTTTATAAATAATTTGGAAAACAATTAAAATATGGAGTTTATAGTGATTTTGGTAGTAATAAAGAGCTATTACAGGATTTATTAATGTTTTACTCATCAAGAGAGAAAAGACTTGTAACTCTGGATAATTATGTAGCAAAAATGCCAGAGGAACAAAAATATATTTATTATGCATCAGGAGAGAGTAATGAAAGGATTGAAAAACTACCTCAGACAGAGCTAATAGCAGATAAAGGATATGATATCTTATATTTTACTGAGGAAATTGATGAATTTGCTATAAGAATGTTGATGAAGTATAAAGATAAGGAATTCAAGTCTGTATCAAGTGGGGATTTAGGAATAGAACAGGAAAATCAAGATAGTATAGATTCATTAGAAGAAAATAAAGAACTTTTTTCATATATGAAGGATATTTTAAAAGATAAAGTAAAAGATGTTAGAGCATCAAAAAGGTTGAAGACCCACCCCGTTTGTTTAACCGCAGATGGAGAATTATCTATAGAAATGGAAAAAATATTAAAAACGATGCCGGATAATCCAAATATTAAAGCGGATAAAGTTTTAGAAATTAATATAACTCATGAGGTTTTTAATTCATTAAAGGATGCATTTGAAAAAGATAAAGATAAATTAGAGTTATATACTATGTTGTTATATAGTCAAGCTCTTTTGATTGAGGGATTATCTGTTACAGATCCTGTTGAATTTACAAATATCATTTGTAAATTCAACAGGATCTGTAACAGATAACCCCCCACACCAAACACACCCAACACA
>CAZSSR010000015.1:0-10452 GCA_964609605.1 uncultured Bacillaceae bacterium
CGAACATGCTTTAAATGAATGAACTCATAAATATTAGAAATTCTTATAACTCGCTTCGCTCAGACAGATAAGAATTCCTAACTAATATTTATTCGTTCCTTTTCTTTAATTACTCACAAAATTCATTTAAAATATTAACTTCTTTCCCCTCATTTATTTATAATATACATGTAAAATTATTTCAGCTAATGATTTATTTTTGGATTCGTTCTTATAAGGAAAATATTTATTCGTTCCTCTAAAGATTGTTTGAGCAGGATGAATTTAATTTAATAACACGCTTTCCTTTATTTTATGTATGAGTACAAGAAAAATTATGTTATGAAATTCGTCTTAAGTTTACCACTTTTCAATTGGTTTGTATATGGTAGAATGGTGTTTAGTGGGGTGATAGTGGTGCTTTTTAGGTATTTAACTGTAAAAAATGAGGGTGAGGCTTCGATTATTGTTAAGAAGTCGAACTTTATTGCTTATGTTAAGCATGTTGCTAGTGAGAATGAAGCTAGTGAATATATTGATGCTATTAAGAAGAAGCATTGGAATGCTACTCATAATTGCTATGCTTATATAATTGGTGAGCATGATGAAATCCAAAAAGCAAGTGATGATGGTGAGCCAAGTGGCACTGCTGGTAAGCCTATTTTAGAGTTGTTAAAAAAGCTGGAGCTTAAGGAAACTGTTGTTGTTGTAACTCGGTACTTCGGTGGAGTGAAGCTTGGAACTGGTGGATTAATTAGAGCATACGGATCAGCAGCAAAGGAAGGAATTCTTGCGACAGGAATAATTGAGCGAGTTTTATATAGTAAGGTTGATGTAATAATAGATTATAGTTGGTATGGTAAGCTTGAAAATGAAATGAACAGCAGAGGATACAATATCGTTGAAGCGAATTTCTTAAATGAGGTGACTGCAACAATATTGGTGGAGTATGGTCAAGAAGAGGAATTTGAAGCGCTCATTATGAATATTATAAATGGACAGGGATCAATCTCAATTGGAGACTCTGTTTATGTTGATAAGGAATCTCATATAAAATAAATCATTATTTGAATAGCTTTTTCTTGATTATAAAGGAATGAGGGCGTATATATTATTATCTGAAATTCTTGTTGTTAGAGTTAGTTTATTCAGGAATAAGGGAATATAAAATATTATTTGCAATTCACCTTGCTCGGACAATCTATAATTAGGAATGAACTCATAAATATTTTAATTCTCATAACTCGCTAACGCTCAAACAGATGAGAATTAAAGAAAATATTTATTCGTTCCTCCTATTTTTTACTTGCAAAAATCATTTCAAATAATATTTTATATTCCCTCATCCTTTTAATAATACTATATACTCACAAAAATCATTTCAGCTAATGATTTATTTTCGGATTCGTTCTTATGTGGAAAATATTTATGAGTTCATTCATCTAAAGATTGTTTGAGCAGGATGAATTTAATTTAATAACACGCTTTCCTTTATTTTAACTAAGATTTCATACCTATAAATTCATTTAAAATATTAACTTGTTTTCCCTCGTTTTGCTTATAAAAAAGATGATCTGATTTATACTTTAAATCGATCATCTTTTTATTTATAGATTTCTCCCCTGTGTCCTATGATTAAAATTAAGATAATGACATCCTCATTATCAATATGAGCAATCAGCCGATAATTTCCAACTCTATATCTCCACTTGCCTTTTAAATCTCCTTGTAAGGCTTTTCCATGCAAGTAAGGATCCTCACAGTTCACTAGATTTTTACTTATCCAAGCCATGATAATTTTAGCATCATTTTGATCCATCTTCTTTAAACTTTTTTGTGCTGGTTTTTCCAAGCGAACTTTATAGAGCTTATTCATCAAATCCCAATTCAGTCATCATTTCATCAAAGCTTATATCTTGAGGATTTTCTTTGTGATCCTGCATAGCTTGATTATATAATTTTAAATCAATATCATCTTCTATTTTCTCTAAAACAGCATCTCTTATTAAATCAGAAATAGTTATGTTGTTTGCTTTAGCATAATCTCGAACTAATTTATTATCATTATCATTGATTCTTAAAGTAATTATATTCATAATAGCCAACCTCCTTTGTGTATACATTGTATTACAAAACAGAGAAAATGTAAATGTGAAGAGAAGATATTTTAAGGGGTCAGACCCCACCTTTTTTACGGTGAGGTCTGACCCCTTTAGAGAGCGATTTTAATCCTTTTTACTAAAAATAACTTTAATTAAGAACCATGGCAAATTTAGCATTCTTTTTATTCTGCTTGGTTGCTTAAATAAGCGATATAGCCATTCTAAGCCTCGCTTTTGCATAAATTCTGGTGCTCGTTTAATTCTGCCTGTTAATACATCGAAGGTTCCGCCTACGCCCATAACTAACTTTACAGAAAGCCTATCAATATGAGTTGCAATCCATTTTTCTTGAGCCGGTGATCCTAAGGCAACAAATAGATAATCTGGTTTTGCTTCATTAATTTTTTGAATTATCAGCTCGTTGTCTTCTTCAAAGCCATCCTGAGTACCCGCTAAGATAAGGTATGGATAACGTGATTCAACAACTTTTTTAACTTTATCAATAACCTCTGGTTTTGCACCATAGAGAAAAACTCGCTTTTCATTAAGATTAGCAACCTCTAATAATTCCTCAAATAATCCAACTCCTGTCACTCTACAGATATGAGGCAATCCTAATATCTTACCTGCATATACTAAACCAATTCCATCGGCGATAAGTAAGGTGGCTTTGTTTTTTACGATTGAAGCTAGTTCTTCATCCTTTAATTCCTTCATTATTTTTTCTGGGTTTTGGGCAATGATAAATTGTTTTTCGCCTATTAAAATATTTTGATCAAGATATCCCTTAGCCATCGCCATGTTACATAAATGTACTGGCATATTTAGGATATGAATACTTTGTAGTTCCATTAAAAAACACCATCTTTTCTTTTACTTCTCGTTGACGCAATAAAATTCCTTATTTCTTCGTTTCTTCTACTCTTTCCGGTACTCACTTACCTGTAGTAAGCTCCGTTCCGAAAATCGTATCGTGCCTTGAACTAAGAAATTTTCTAGCGTCTATTTTCATTAATGAATTCTCTTTTAGTTGGAAAGTTGGTTAGGTATCAGTTGGTCGGGAAAAACGCTTAGAGTTTTAAACCATTTGACCAAGATTTTCATAAGGGGTCAGACCCCTTTTGGAAAAGTTTTATTATAGATTTGAAAAGAAGATAGTTTAAAGGGTCAGACCCCGACGTTTTTTTTATAACTTGCTTTCCTTTATTTAAATGGCAAAGTGGTCGAAGCCGTATTCCTTTATAAGCTCCCTATTCCATAGATGTTTAGTATCTATTAATATTGGGTTGTCTGACATTTTATCTTTTATTAGTTTTAAATCAAGATTGTCGAATTCAGTTTGCTTAGCTAATACTACTAGGGCATCAGCATTATTAATTGCTAAATCAAATGTATCTACTATGTATTCGTAATGGGAATGTACTGCTGGATCAAAGGCTTTAACCGTAGCACCTTTAGCTAATAATAAATCACAAATATTATGCGCTGGACTAATTCGATCATCATTAGAATAATCCTTCATCGCTAAACCTAAAACAGCAATTTTAGAAGTAGCTAATGTTTTCCCTTGCTTCTCTAACTTATTAGCTAAAATACTAACTAATCTTATTGGAATATCATCATTAATATTTCTCGAAAGCTCTAATAAGGGAAGATTAATATTTAATTCCTCAAGCATCGGACGTAAATAATAATAGGCATTAGGTAAACAATAACCCCCTACACCAGGTCCAGGAATTAAAAGATTAACTCTTTTATGTGTATTAGCTAGTTTAAAGGTTTCGACTGTATCGATTCCTAACCCTTGACAAAGCTCAGCGAATTGATTCGCCATTGCTATATTTACATCACGTTGTACGTTTTCAAATACCTTCGCTGTTTCAACTATTTTCATATCACTAGCTTGATGAATCTCTGCTTTTGTAATCTTTTGTAGTAATTCTTTTGCTTTTTCAAAGCTTATATCATTTATCCCTGCAAGCGCAGTAGGCATATTCTCAAATTCATCAAAGGCTTTTCCTTCAGCAATTCTTTCAGAAGCGTAAGCAAGATAGAAATCTTCTCCAGCTTTTAAACCGCTTTCCTTTTCTAAAATTGGCTTTGCAATATTTTCTGTTGTGCCAGGAACTACTGTGCTACGGATTAAAACAGTATCGCCCTTTTTCAGACCCTTTCCAAGATCCTTCATGCAAGCATTAAAATAATCATAGATTGGCGTGTTATCTTGTACAGGTAGACCAACTGTTACTATATATGCATTAGATTCAGCAAAAGCAACATTATAATCCGATGTTGGAAGAAATGTTCCTTTAGCTAATGCTTCCTGTAATATCTCTTGAATCGGCTTAGTTTGATATTGTTCTAAATGATATGTAGTACCATTTTTTAGATCATCTATTAATGGTTGGCAAACATCAAGACCAATCACATTATGTCCGCGCATGGCAAAGCTCAATGAGAGGGGCAATCCTACAAAACCTAAACCGATTATTACAATTTTGTTGTTCATTCCAATAATTCCTTCTTTCTTTAAAAAAATATGTAGTAAAAGATAAAACATTAACTGAAATTTTTGGTGTTTTATAGTGAATGAGGGGAAGCAAGTTAATATCTTAAATTCATACTGCTCGAACATGCTTTAAATGAATGAACTCATAAATATTAGAAATTCTTATAACTCGCTAACGCTCAATAAAAAATAAATTATTATCTTCAATTCGCATTGCTCAGACAATTTTAATATTGAATGAACTCATAAATATTATTAATTCTTATAACTCGCTTCGCTCAAACAGATAAGAATTAAAAAATAATATTTATTCGTTCCTTTTATAATATACTCGCAAAAATCATTTCAGATAATGATTTATTTTCGATTGCATTTTTAAAGGAAAATATTTAATCGTTCCTTTTATTTTTTACTTGCAAAAATCATTTCAAATAATATTTTATACTCCCTCATTCATTCATAAATATACTAGCAAAATCATTTTAGATAATGTTTTATCTTTTAGAATGGTTCCTTTAAGTACAAGATTGATTCATTTGTTTAAATATGTTTGTTATGATTACAAATAATAATTAAAAAGAAATAAGTCGGTCCAACTTAGCAATAGCTTAGAGATAACTAAGCGGCTGTTTCTTTGATTTAATGCTTTTAAGCACAAAAGAGATTAATATAGGAAAGCATATTGTTATCATATGTAATTTTTTGCTAACATTAATATAATAAGAAAATCTCTTTGAATTTTAAGTTGGTCAGTTGGTCGGAAAAAACTTTGAAACCTTTAAACCATTTGACCAAGATTTTCATAAGGGGTCAGACCCCTTTTGGAAAAGTTTTATTATAGATTTGAAAAGAAGATAGTTTAAGGGGTCAGACCCCTACGTTTTCTGAGCGACCTTTAACAATAACTTCTTTTGAACGATTTTTATTTAATAAATATTTATACTTATAATTAACATTTATAAAGGAAAGCGTGTTATTAAATTAAATGAATTTTGTGAGTACTTGTTAAAAAGAACGAATAAATATTTTTTAAAATTCTCATCTGTTTGAGCGAAGCGAGTTATGAGAATTAAAAATATTTATGAGTTCATTCATCTAAAGATTGTCTGAGCAGGATGAATTTAATTTAATAACACGCTTTCCTTTATTTTGACTAAAATATTATATTTATTAAAATAATCATGTTTGATCAATTAACTTTTTAACGATTTCTGCATTTCTTAAGGTTAGTTTTTTCATTTCTTCTACTGGATATTGGATTTGATTGCTTAAATTGTCTAGGTTATCTATCCAGCTTATTAGGGATTGAATTAATTGTTCTTGATGGGTTTCTATTTCTTCGATTTTATAACTATATGCTTCTAATCCAATTCTTTGCATGAAGTTTTCTACCTTTGGGTCATAGATTAAGGCAAAGGATGGTGTATAGGAGATTGAACCTAAGATTAAGGCGTGTAATCTCATTGCAATAATACCGTCCATTTCACTTAGCATTGCTGCTACTTGTTCAGGTGTGTATCTGCCCTTAATAATTATTGCAGAATTGTCCTTTAGATGGTCTAATACATATTGATTGATTGGTTCATCTTTTCCATATTGAAAAGGAAGAAAAAGATATTGAATATTATTTCTCTCCTTTAAGAAAATTAGTTTATAAATCAATGCTGATATGAAGCTTTCATCCTTCCAAGGACGAAGACAGATAGCTATCTTTAGTTTGCCATTATTAAAATCAATACCCTCATTTTGTAATAGTTCCCTGCCATCAGATATTATATTAAGAGCTAAAGCAGGGTCTGCAGTAACCTCGATCTTAGGTCGATTCACTCCAACCTCTTGTAATAAATCAAACGAAGGCTGATCTCGAAGCGTTATATAATTAACCTTATTGGATATTAGCTTTACTAAAAACCTTGATCTAGTAGAATCCAATGGACCTACTCCATGTGCATAATAGATAACTGGTATTCTCGCGATAAAAGCAATTAGTACACGACTTAACCAATAGGGTACAACTCGACTATAATTGTCTTGTAGTAATCCTCCACCGCCTAAGATGAATAACTGACTCCTTCGTAATTGCTGATAGATATCTATTAGCCCAGTAAATCTTTTGCCGGTATAAATGCTTTTTACCTTATGAAGCTTAATAGTCTGCTCTGGGTTCCGACTTAATACAGTTATATCAGTAATTTTTTGGCCATGAAGCGCTTCAATCATCCCCTGTAATATCGCTTCATCTCCCGTATTATTCGCTCCATAGTAACCTAAAATGGTTACACCATTCCTCATAGGATCACCTTTTATCTACTTTCTTATTTTCATCTAAAACTTGCTTATATACATCAACGGTGTTTTCGATAAATTTCGTTGTTGAAAAATATTTTAATAAAGCTTGATAGCCATTTTCAGCTAGCTTTTGCTCTAATTCAGGCTGAGCTAAGATTGCTTCAACTCTTGCCACGAATTGAACAATATCGCCTACTGGTACTACATAGCCATTATTAGCAAGTTTAACTATTTCTTGCATCCCACCGACCTCTGTAACTACCACTGGTGTATGAGCAGCCATTGCTTCTAATAGAGTTACTCCAAAACCCTCCATTGTTGAGGTTAGTAAAAATAAATCGGCTTCAGATAATAGCTCATAAACATCCTCGCGAAATCCTAAAATATGAACTCTATCTTCTATCTCTACCGACTTAGCTAATTCCTTCAGCTCCTTTAATAAGGACCCTCCACCAACTATTAATGCGTGATATTTAATATTGTTTTGTTTTAAGGTCGCAAAAACATCAAACAGCATCTGATGATTCTTGACGCTTTCCAAACGTCCAACACTTATAAGAAGTGGTATATCTGATTCAATCCCTAGTTCTTCTCTAATATTTGATTTAACCTCTTTATTTAATGGAAAATCCATCGGTAGACCATTATATACCATAGCAATACGTTCACTAGAGATGCCATCTTGCTCAAGTTCTTTCTTTAGTGCCTCTGATACGGCAATATATTTAATTGTTAATGATCTGGTTAACTTGTCGATGCGATGATAAAATAATTTTTTTGCTCGATTAGAATAGTCATAGTACATTGAGCTATGAACTGTCGTTATAATTGGTGTATCATCACCAATATTAGCCATTCTGCCAATAAAATTAGCTCTAAACCCATGTGTATGGATTAAATCGGGCATACTTATTTTTATATATTTATTCAGCTGATTAATAACACGAAGATCAAGTATGCTTTTCATTGGAAATATTTTTACAGGAATATCGTTTTCTCTCGCAGTTTTAGCAATAATATCATCGGTAAAACAGATTATTTCTACTTCAATTTCTTTGTTAAGAAGCTCTTTACAAAGAGTTATTAAATGACTGCGTGATCCCCCAGCTTCAGACCCGCCAATTATTTGCATTATTTTCATTAATTATCCTTGCCTTTCTGATTTACTCTCCATACCAAGGCGAATAACATACCGATAAAAGCATAGAAGGTAATAGCATCTGTTAATACTTCCCAGATACTAGCAGTAACATTTTGTACTGACATCGTAATAATTACTCCAGATAACCCAAGTGCATAAGCCCTGTATTTATCTGACTCTGCCATTTTAAACATTTTGCGTGATAATATTAATAAAGCGAATAATAACACTAATATACTAATTAGTCCAATAATCCCGATTTCAGCTCCTAGCTTTAGATAGTGATTATCTACCCAAGTAGAAAATGGGATACTATGCCTTAGCGGTACTGAATCTCCGTACATTCCTAATCCTACACCGAATATTGGATTTTCCTTAATTTTGGTTAATGCATCTGTCCAGAAGGCTAAGCGTCCATAATCGCTACTCATTTGATAATATTCAGGATCAAATAGATAAACGAAGCGTGCGACTACACTATCGGGCATAATAAATGGTAAGGAAGCCAGTACTAATGGCAAGGTCAATAGCCATTTTTTATTCCAAACCCAGACAGCATATAGAACCATAAAGAAGAAAGCTATCCAAGCTCCACGCGAAAATGTTAGTAGTAAAGCTAAAAAGATAGGTATAATAGCTATTAAATAAATAATTCTCTGTTTAAATTTCTTAGTTAGTAAAAATAAAGCTATTAAAAAGGATAATATCATATTAAGATATCCTGCTAGTGCATTAGGATTGGCAAAAATAGAGACTATTCTAAACTGCTCCAAATCTTCTTTATGCACCCAACGAACGCTTTCAATTTGGAAAATATATTGAATAATCCCTGCGATTGCAATTAACACTGTACTAATAATTATAATTTTCATAAATTTATCTAATATTTTTTCATCATCAAGTAAATAGAATGTTAATAGTAGAAAAAACATTGGTTGATAAACTACTCGTAAGACATCAAAGCTTACCTCAAGTGGCACAACATTTATAATAATTGAACCGATAGAAAATATTAATAAAAGTAAAAAGGGTCTTTTAACTGAATTAGGAATTATCCTAAAACGAAGCTCACCCTTGTATCTCTGCTCAAAATATAATGCTACTATTATTGTTATTAGTAATAATTCATCCCAAACACTACCAACTGCTGAAGGTAATGTCACTCTAATTACAAAATCAAACCAAGGAAATAATGCTAATATCCATAATAAGCGACGTAAAATATTCAAGATACCACTCCTACCGCTAGCCAAAGCTGCCTAATATTTTCTAAGTCCTTCTGACTATTTTCTTTAATCTTTCCTTAAGCCACTTAACCTCATCGGTATCCATTCGTAAAGTTAAATAAATATAGATAATACCCCCAATAGTTAAGCTTAACAGCGTACGAATCCACAAATCAATTCCTAATGGACTAGACCAAACTATATTAAGACCTTTATAGATTAACCAAGTGACCAATGTAAATATTATAGCGTTTTTATAAATTGTTATCCAGATACCTTTTTGTTTATTATCACTTAATTTTCCTATTTTCTTAATTAATTTATGTCTTATCCGAAGATAACCAAGAATTGCTGAGATGGAAGTTGAGCCTGCTACGGCAATCAATCCAAATATCGGTACAAAAATTATCATCAGTGTTATATTAATTGCTACTAAAAAAATGCTATTGATTACTGGTGTCCAAGTATCCTGTAAAGAATATAATACTCTAGTAATAATATCACGCATTGAGAATGGCAGGATTATAAATGTATAAAATATTAGAGCCATGCTGGTATTTTCTAAGGCAGTTACTCCAAATTCTCCTCTTTGATAAATAATCGCAATTATCGGCTGAGCTAAAGCTATATAGGCGCCCATCACCGGCAATAATAGTATCCCCAAAAGTCTATAGCTACTCGCTAAGATATTTTTAGCACCATCTATATTATCCTTACTTATGTTTTCAGCTATTAAAGGGAAAAGTGGTAGGACCATCGCTCCTACAAAAATACTTAATGGAAGCTGTGTAACTCGATAGGCATAATTAAGAGCGGCTAAACTGCCTTCTGCAAGCGTTGAAGCCATCATCTTGTCAACAACCATGTTTATTTGAAATACGCCAATGCTTATTAAAAATGGAAAGATAAGAAAGCCGAAAAGCTTCAAATCTTCATTAAATGTTATTTTAAAATTAAAGCTTATTCCTTTTTTTATGATAACAACAATTAATAGGATTAACTGAAATAGTATACCAATCGTATAACCTATTATTAAGCTTTGAACACCATATTTATCGGCAAATAAGATTAATGCAATTATATTTGATGAGGTGGAAATATGAGCAAGGAAAATCCAAAAGACAGGAAATACAGTACCGAGCATGAATGGGTCAAGGCCGAAAACGGCATCGCAACCATGGGAATAACTGATCATGCGCAGCATCT